>CBFCXB010000006.1:0-19450 GCA_965601905.1 uncultured bacterium
GCGGGCGTTCATTTTGGGCATCAGACAAGGCGCTGGAATCCCAAAATGAAGCCCTATATTTTCAAAGAACAAAACGGCATATACATCATCGATCTCGTAAAAACCCTCCAACAGCTCGAAAAGATATACCGGTTCCTCGTCGATCTCGCCGCCGAGGGCAAGACGGTAATTTTTGTCGGTACCAAGCGGCAGGCGAAGGACAGTGTGTACGAAGACGCCGAGCGGTGCGGTATGTTCTATGTCAATGAGCGGTGGCTCGGGGGAACGTTGACCAATTTCAAAACGATCAGTCTAAGCATGGATCGCCTCAGCGATCTCGAGGCGATGGAACGGGACGGACGAATCGAGCAGCTTTCCAAGAAAGAGCGTTTGAATGTAGAAAAGCATAAGGCCAAGCTGCTCAAGGTGTTGGCCGGTATACGCGGTTTGAAGGGACGCCCCGCCTGTATTATCGTTTTCGACACGAAAAAGGAAGCGATCGCTATACGGGAAGCGCGCAAACTTGGCATAATGCTGATCGGGCTGGTCGACACGAACAGCGATCCGGATGATATCGATATTCCGATACCCGCGAACGATGACGCGATCCGTTCCATCAAGCTGTTCACGCGTGTCTTTGCCGATGCGATCATCGAGGGGCGTGGCCAGTATACAAAAAACAAGGAATTCCTCGACAAGGGCAAGAGGAGTGTGAAATCGCCGGCCGGGCAGAAGCCGGGATCACTGGCGAAGGATGGCGGGAACACGACGACCGCATCGAGGAAGGATAGCAAATCCTCCGGAACTGTCAGCAATAAGGATAAATAATACGGAGCCGCATCGAAATCGGAAGGAGTGTGCATGAGTGTCACGCCGCAACAGGTGAAGGAGCTCCGCGAGAGAACCGGAGCGGGTATGATGGACTGCAAGAAAGCCCTCCAGGAGTCAGGGGGGGACGTGGATAAGGCTATAAAGATCCTCCGCGAGAAGGGCCTCGCCTCAGCCGCGAAGCGTGCCGGCCGGGAGGTCAAAGAGGGCTGCATCTTTTCCTACGTTCATCCCGGGGACAAGCTCGGAGTCCTGCTCGAGCTGAACTGCGAGACCGACTTCGTCGCCCGCACGGATGATTTCCAGGAACTCGGGAAGAATATCGCCATGCAGGTTGCCGCTGTTTCACCCGTCGTGGTTCGACGCGAGGAGGTATCTCCCGGGATGATGGAGCACGAGAAGGAAATCTACCGGAACCAGGCGAAGGCGGCCGGAAAGCCCGAAAAGATCATTGACAAAATAGTTGAAGGCAAGCTCGAGAAATTCTACCATGAGGTATGTCTCCTCGAGCAACCATTCATCAAGAATGACAAGGAGACGGTGGAGGACTTCGTCAAGGCCACGATCGGCAAGCTGGGCGAGAATATCGTCGTTAGACGCTTCGCCAGGTTCAAATTAGGAGAGGAGTTATCCTGAACGGTGAGGTGCACGACAAACTGGGAGGCGTATAAGTCATAGAGAGCGCGGGAGTTTTTTTCTCCTGCGCTTTTTTATGGAAGGAGTGCGCTATGGGAAAGCGGCCTGCAATACGGCGGGTGTTGCTCAAGGTCAGTGGAGAGGTTTTCAGCGGCCAGGATTCCAGTATCGATCTCGACGCGGTGGAGCGGTTCGCCGGCGAGCTGGGAGATGCGCGTAAGACAAGCGCCGAGATTGCCGTCGTCGTCGGGGGCGGCAACATTCTGCGGGGGGATGAATTCTGCCGCCGTGGGATCGATCGTGTCTCCGCCGATTATATGGGTATGCTGGGCACGATCATCAACGCTGAGGCCCTGCGGAGCACCTTGGAGCGGATCGCCGTCGATTCGGTGGTCATGACCGCCATCGCGATCGAGCAACTCGCCGAGCCGTTCACGCGGCGCGCTGCGCTCGAATATCTCGACGGGGGGCGGGTGCTTATTCTGGCCGGGGGGACGGGCAATCCGTACTTTACGACGGATACGGCCGCCGCACTCCGGGCCGTCGAGATCAAGGCGGACGCGTTGATCAAGGGGACGAAGGTGGACGGCATCTTCTCGAGTGATCCGGTCATTGAACCCGATGCGAAGATGCTCGAGAGACTGAGTTACACGGATGTACTACGCGACAACCTGCGCGTGATGGATGCGACCGCTGTTGCGCTGTGCCGGGAGAACGGAATCCCGATTATTGTGTTCAATCTATTCAGAGAGGGAAATCTGAAACGCGTTCTCTCGGGAGAGACGCTCGGGACAATCGTACAGTGAGGAGGGTACCATGGATTCTGTTGACGCTATATTCGAGGAAACGGAATTACACATGAGAAGGTCGATAGAACTCGCCGAAACGGAGCTCTCGTCGATTCGCACCGGCAAGGCATCGCCCACGCTGCTTGACAGCGTCAAGGTTGATTATTACGGTGCTATGGTTCCACTCAAGCAGGTGGCGAATATCGCGGTCCCCGATGCAAAGCTGATAACGGTGCAGCCCTGGGAGAAGCCGCTGGTCGGTGAGATCGTGAAGGCCATCCAGGCATCGAACCTGGGAATGAACCCTCAGAGCGACGGCAACTTTATCCGGATACCACTTCCTCCCCTGACGGAGGAGCGGCGCATCGAGTTGGTGAAGACGGTGAATAAGTTGATCGAGGATGCAAAGGTCGCCGTCCGTAACATCAGGCGTGAGGCGAACGAGAAATTGAAGAAGCTCGAGAAGGAGCATGAGATCTCGGAGGACGAGTATCACCGTTATCACAAGGAGATCCAGGAGTTGACGGATAAATTCATCGAAAAGCTGGAAAAGGTTCTCGGGGCGAAGGAGAAAGAGATCTTGGAATTCTAAGCGCCGAGGCGGGAGGTGCCGTCCGGTGGGCATCAGATGAGTATTGAAATCGATAGATCAATCGAAAAGCTGAAAAATCGCACCGATATGGCTCGTCACGTCGCCATCATTATGGATGGCAACGGACGGTGGGCGAAGAAGAGGCGGCTGCCCCGCATCGCGGGGCACCGGGCCGGGAAGGAGTCGGTGCGCGCCGCGGTGCGGACGGGAGCGCGGATCGGCCTCGAGGCGCTGTCACTGTATACATTTTCGCTGGAGAACTGGAAACGCCCGCGCGCAGAGGTCGCCGCCCTGATGAAGTTCCTCAGGACCGTGCTCCACTCCGAGTATCTCGAACTCAAGGAGAACAACATCAAGCTGAGGGCCGTCGGCCGGCTCGACATGCTGCCCCGGGACACGCGCCGTACCTTGATGGAGACGATCGACAAACTATCATCGAACACCGGCATGGTACTGAACCTGTGTATCAGTTACAGCGGACGTGCGGAGATCGTCGATGCGGTGAAGCGGGTTATCACGGCGGCCGGGGAAGGAACGGTGAGCGTTGATAAGCTCGATGAACCGCTCTTTCGGCAGTACCTCTATGCGCCGGATCTTCCCGATCCGGATCTTCTCATCAGAACGAGCGGGGAACTCAGGATCAGCAATTTCATGCTGTGGCAGCTCGCCTATACGGAGATCGTCGTCATGGACGTTCTCTGGCCCGATTTCAGGGAAAAACACCTTATTGCCGCACTCGAGGAATACCTTCGGCGCGAACGCCGTTTTGGCGCTATTTCACGCGGATCCGGAGGGAAACAATGAGGGGGAGTAACGCGGCAATCGAACGGGGCATCAAGCCGATCAACGGAAATGGATCGATCGGAAGGCGGCTCCTTGCCTCGGCGATATTTATACCGTGCCTGATCATCATCGCTAGACGGGGAGGATTCTACTATCTTGCGCTCGTCGATATCATGATACTCATCGGGTTGTGGGAATTCTACCGCATGATGGAGGCGAAGGGACTGCGGCCGTACAAGGCGATCGGCATACTGAGCGGGCTGGCCCTGTCATGGTATTTCTTCTTCCAGCAGGGTGTATACGCGAATTTCCTGCTCAATATTATCTTTCTCACCGTCATGGCGCTGGAACTGGCCCGCAGGGAGAAGGGGATGGCCGTCTACCACATCTCCGTGACGATATTCGGTGTCTTTTATGTGGCCTGGCTGGGAAGCCATCTTATACTGCTGCGTGAGTTGCCCCACCTCAAGGGACTCGATTATTCGATGGGATTTTCGTTTGTCATCGTCGTGTTCGCCCTGACCTGGTGTTACGACACGGGGGCGTATACGATCGGAAGGCTGTTCGGAAAAAGAAAGATTTTTCCGCACATATCTCCCGGTAAAACACTCGAGGGCGTCTTTGGAGGCATCGGCTTCTCCATTGCCGGCATTCTTGTCACCCGCATGCTCGTTGCAGATTACCTGAGCGTTGCGCAGGCGGTGGTGCTGGCGGTTATTGCCTCCGTAATAGGTCAAATCGGGGACCTTGTCGAATCGATGATCAAGAGGGATGTGAAGATCAAGAATGCCTCGGCCACGATCCCCGGGCACGGCGGCGTTCTCGACCGGTTCGATTCCCTGCTTTTCACATCGCCGCTGATTTATTATTTTTTCATGTATTTTATCCTCGATTGACAAATCGAGGGATGATGTGTTATCGAAAACACCGGCATGGGACGTATCAATGCCGAAGCATATGGCGCTGGTGAGTCGCGTGAGGGGGATGTCGTTCGGTGAAACGGATCGTGATACTCGGATCGACCGGTTCGATTGGGTGTGCCGCCGTCGAGATCGCCGGGCAGGCTCGTGATGATTTCGAGGTTGTCGGCCTCGCCGCCGGCGAGAACGACGAGGAGATGGCACGTCAACTCGGAATGTTTACCCACGCACGGTTCGCGATGAAGAACGAGCAGGCACTCGCGAACGTTACGCGGCGGGATGGTTCGTTCGACGGGCGTGCGGCGGGGTACGGTCGAGAGGCACTCGTCGCTCTTATTGTCGAGACCGCTCCCGAACTCGTGGTAAACGCGCTCGTCGGTATTGCGGGACTCGTTCCGACGGTAACCGCCCTCGAGGCCGGGTGCCCCGTCGCGCTTGCGAACAAAGAATCGCTCGTGACGGCGGGGGAGGTCATCGCGCCGTTCATTGCCCGCGACCGGAACCTCATACTGCCCGTAGACAGCGAGCATTTCTCCGTTTCCCGGTGTATTCGGGGGTACGTCGATGAGGTGGAGGAGATCATACTCACCGCATCCGGCGGTCCGTTCTACGGGAAAAATTCCGCGGAGCTGGCAGATGTCAGTGTCGAAGAGGTGCTCGATCACCCGACGTGGAAGATGGGAAACAAGGTCACGGTAGATTCCGCGCACCTTCTCAACAAAGGACTCGAGGTGATAGAGGCTCACTGGCTCTTCGGGTTTCCGTTCGAGAGGATACGGGTTTTGGTGCACCCGCAGTCCATCGTTCATTCGATCGTACGCCTCAAGGACGGCTCGCTGCTCTCGCATATCGCACCGGCCGATATGCGCCTGCCGATCATGGGCGCTCTCTACCATCCCGGTATGTGCGATTTCCCGTGGAAGTCTCTTGGACTCGACGAACTCGGCAGGCTCGAATTCATGCCGGTCGGCAGGGGGGAGTTTCCCGCTTTCGATCTCGCCATCGGAGCCGCCGAGACCGGGGGAACCGCCCCCGCCGTGCTGAACGCGGCGGACGAGGTCGCTGTCTCGGCTTTCCTCTCGGGCACAATTCGTTTTCTCGATATCATCGGCTGGATCGAGGAGGCGCTCGCAGCACACCGGGTACAGCCGGTCGATACCCTGGATGACGTACTCGACGCGGATCGGTGGACGAGGGAATTTTTGATGCGGCATCATCCAGCGGACGGCGAACAGTAATGGAGGATTCATGATTCTTAGCATCGTCGCTTTTATCTTCGTTCTCAGTATCGTCGTGCTGGTGCACGAGTTGGGTCATTTCTGGGTGGCGAAACTGAATGGAATCTATGTCGTGACGTTCTCCTTCGGGCTGGGCCCGAAACTGATCAAGATGAGAATCGGTGAAACGGAATACGCGATCAGCGCTATTCCCTTCGGTGGGTACGTCAAATTTGCCGGTGAGTCTTTCGAGGATGAGACAACTGATGGTGAGAGCCAGGAGGAAGAACTGGACATCCCCGAACATCGTTTCTACCGAAGCAAGAATCCTCTCCAGAAGATGTCCGTCGTGACGGCGGGTCCCGTTATGAATGCAATTTTGGCCATCGTGCTGTACATCCTGATTGCATGGACGCAGGGTTTGTACGTTGTACCCGGCACCGTTGTCAAGGAGGTTGAAGGTGGTACTCCTGCCGCCGAGGCGGGATTCGAGCCGGAGGATCGTATCCTTTCGATCAACGGAAAGCCGTTCCGTTTCTGGAGCGACCTTGAATCACACGTGACATTCGAGGAAGGCGCGAGTTCCTCCTTTACCGTTTTGAGGGGCGCCGACACGCTCGTCATCAATGTGACGCCCGAGTTTAATCCAGAAACAGGGTACTGGCGTATCGGGATCGACGCACCCCTGCCCGCGAGGGTGGGGAACGTCAAGAAGGACAGTCCGGCGGAAAAGGCGGGTATCCGCTCGGGCGCGGTTATACTGGCGATCAACGATACAACCATCACCTACTGGCGGCAGTTGGAGGAGAAGATACATGCCCGCCCTGGTATCGAGATGAAATTTACCTGGGAACGCGAGGGGCAACGCTGCACTGAAATGATAACGCCTGATGGTGTCGATGCCCCGGCCGAGGGAGAGCGGGTGGACGTGATCAAGATCGGCGGTATCGGCATCGGTCCCTCGTACGAGCGAATCAGCATTTCGTTCGGCGACGCCGTCGGCCACGGGCTACGATCGTGCTACGCTATCCTCATCGGTATTCTCGATTTTCTCCGCAAACTCGTGACGGGCAATGCCACGATGCGGGCGGTGGGGGGACCGATCAAGGTAGGCATCATGGCGGGGGATATGCTCCGGTGGGGATTCAGCTACCTCATCTATTTCCTCGCCTTCTTCTCGCTGAACCTGACCATCTTCAACCTGCTGCCCATACTTCCCTTCGACGGCGGGCATTTCGTTATCCACTTCGTCGAATTTGTATCGCGGAGACGTATAAACCAGAAAGTGTACGCGGTGATAGTGCAGATCGGTTACTTCATTCTTATCGCCCTGATCATATTCATCTTCTTGAACGATATAGTGAATCTATTCAGGTAGAACCCTGGTCCTTGCGTCGATCGAGTAGCTCATTGATCCGTCCGTATACGGCCAACCACCGTTCCGGGTCCTTTTCAAGCTCACGGAGAATACGCCGTATGCGCTCGGGATCGAACTCCCGCCGCAGTTCACCCCACTTTTTCTCGCGCAGTTCCGGATTATCTTGGAGATTTTCATCTATTTCGATTATTTTCATATAGAGTTTTACGATGTAGCGTTCGTCCTCGATAAGTGTCCTTTTTTTCACGTTATCGACCGGGTTGGGACGTTCGCAGGATTGCAGGATCTGGGTTGCGAGCAGCAGTAGGCACAGGCAAATGGCGAGGAAACCGGCCGGGCGAACGAACAGAGGCGTCCGCGGCCCCATCGGGGAATGTACCGGCGTGTATACGTGCCGCTCGGTTGCTGTTTTCTTCCCATTACTCATCAATGTGTGAAGTTACACCTCACAAGAGGGGTTGTCAATCGCAATGCACTTTCACGCGCTGAAGAGAGTTCCACTACGGATTACGTTGTGTGCTGCTGCCGCCGCGGCCGCGTTCATCGGTCCCATACCGGTCCGCGCCGATGATTTCGGCGCTGATCTTCCCACCGTGGACAGGATAGAGATTCTGGGTAACCGGCGTTTCGATGATGAAACACTCAAGAAACGGATGCGAACAAAGGAGACGCGATTCTACCATATCCTGAGAAAACCGACCTTCAGGCGGGATTTTCTGCGGCGCGACATGGAGTCGATACTGTCGTTCTACCACCGGAACGGATTCTTCGAGGCGCACGTATCAATCGACTCGGTTGAACGGGACGAGAAATCCAACGAGGTGCGCATCCGCCTGATAGTGCAGGAGGGACCGCAAACCGTTGTACGCACGCTGTCCTTTTCGGGACAAGGGCTGATCGTCGAGAAGGAGCTGAGAGAGGGACTGCGCCTCGTCGAGGATGCGCCGTACAACCCGAATCTGCTCGAGGTCGATCGCTACACCCTGTTCAACAAATTCTTCGAGAAGGGGTACCTCCAGGCGTCGGTCGCCTACGAGGTCGAAATCGATTCGACGGAGGCCGCCCTCTACTGGCACATCACGCCGGGCGAACCCGTTCGCATTGATGCCGTCCTTCTCGAGGGGAACACAAAGGTCAAGGATGCGCTGATCAAGCGCGAGCTGCGATTCGGGAAGGGTGAGTATTTCCGGCTCAAGAAGGTGCTCGAGAGCAAGCAGAATCTCTACGATACAGGATACTTCACCTCCGTTGAGATCGAACCGGGGGTCCTCAAGGTGGAGGATGCGACCGTCGACCTTCTTCTCTCTGTGCGTGAACGAAAGATGGGATACGTCGAAACGGGGCTCGGTGTGGGAAATGTGCAGGGTAACCGCATATTCGCAGAATGGGGTCAGCGGAATCTCCTCGGGTTCGGGTATGTGCTTCACCTGAAGAGCGCGTACGCCTTCAAGCTGTTTCCCGACAACGAATACGCAATAAAAAAGATCGACCTCAGAAGCAAGTTCATCCGCCACGACGGTGAGATTCGATTTCCCCATATCTTTTCAACGTGGAACACGTTTGCCCTCGGCGCCTTCTACGAGCGGGACGCAACCGTCGAGCCCGCTATCATCAAGGCCTGGAGCCTCACATCCACCGTATCGCGGCGATTCACGCGGCAGACCTCGTTCCTCATACGTTACGCGCTCGAGCGGATCAAACGTTTTGAGGTGGTAGGGGAACGGGAGCAGTCGCGGAGACGGTCGCTGGATCTTACATTCACGAGGGATACGAGGGATTATTACTTCAATCCGATGTGCGGTCGGTACATTACATTCGAGGCGAGATACTCGGGTGGTTTCCTCGGTGGGGAGGATCATTTCTACTCTCTCGTGGGATCGTTCCGGAATTACATAAAGCTCGCCGATAATACCGTGCTGGCGTACAGGATTCGAGCGGGATACACCGAGGCATTTGGCGATACACGGGAGCGTGGTCTCCCGATCGAGAGCAGGTTCTTCGCCGGCGGCGGCAACTCGGTGCGGGGGTACCGGGAAAACTCGCTCGGACCCCTCAGGGACGGCTCGGAACCGGTCGGGGGGCGCGTGATGTTTCTGACCAATCTCGAGCTTCGGTTCCCGTTGCCGTACATCGCGCGGTTCAACTTCGGCGGCACCGTTTTCCTCGATGGCGGGAACGTGTGGCAGAGCGTCGATGAGATCGAACTCGGCCATTTCAAGTTGCATTCCGGCGCCGATGATACGACGGCTCGGGATTACCGCTACGGCTTCGGTTTCGGCCTGCGGTACTACACACCGGTCGGGCCGCTGCGCCTCGATATCGGATTTCCCCTCAAGAAGACGGCGGACATGGATTACGATAGCTGGGTGCATATTAGTCTCGGGCAGATATTCTAGGTGTGGAGAACGGATCGATGAGCGGTGGAATAAAGAGAAAACGACTGATGTCATGGCTTTCCCTCCTGACGGCTATCATCGTCACTATCGTCATCGTGTTCGTTCTTGTCATGCATACCGATTTCTTCGCGCGCACGGTGGCCGGTATGTTCTCCCGTTACTTTTTTCATGGTACAGACTTTACGCTCCGCATCGATAACTTGAGCGGGAACCCGCTGAATGACATCGCCATCGAGGGACTGAGCGTTCGCTACCGGGGGGGGGATTTTTCGTTCGATGTGCTCCGTGTCGATCGGATACAGTTCCGGTACAATCTTCTCTCCTTCATAAGGAAGGATATACACATCGAGGAGATCGATATAGTGCGTCCCCACCTGTGGATCAAGCCCGACTCCAGCGGTACATACATCTTTCCCTCGGCCGGCGGGGGCGGGGGGGGAGGAGCATTTCCCCGCCTCGAGGTTGCCCGGTTCGTGGTTCAGGGCGGGCAGGTCATTGTTCAAGGACCACAGCGGGCCAATGCGCTGAGAAGCATCGATGCGCACGGAGCCCTCCATATCGATGGGTGGGAGGTGTTCCTCGAGATCGACGGGGGATCAGGTGAGGATATCGCGCGGGAGGTCACGGTGCGCGGCCTTTCCGGCGGTATCCGGCTGGTGCGGCAGGAAGGGCGCGGAAGGAACGGGAGAATGGAGAATCGCATCTTCCTCAACCGTCTCTCCGTGCAGCTCGACGAGTCGAAACTCACCGCGAGCGGCATCGTCGTACCTGATTCGATGAGTTACCACGTCAAGATGTGCGCTGATCCGATCGATATCGCAGAGATCATGAAGCTGATGAGGATCGAATCGTCACACTACGGCGAGCTCCAGGGGGAATTTGTCGCCAGTGGAAAACCTGACAGCATACGGATAACGGGAATATTCAACGGTATATTCTCCGGGTATGCGCTCGACGATCTCAATATCGATCTTCTCATCGATCAATCTCGAATCGTGATTCCCGCCTGTGACGGACACTTCAACGGCGCCCGTATCGCGGGATCGGGCTGGTACTCGTTCGACGGCCCGGAGGCGCTCCATTTCGATCTCGAGGTCGGCGGAATGAATCTCGCCGACAGGTTCGTACCGGATACGGCGATACCCGAGACGGAATTCAACGGCGTCTTCACGTTCGATTACAACATGACGGAAGAATATCTCTCATTCTTGTTCGATCTAGAAGACGGCCACTTCAACGGATTTCCCTTTTCGGCTGCTTCGATTGCCGGATCCTACCGCAACGACAGCATCTCCCTGGACCGCGTGCTGATGATGCATCCCACGCACACCCTGCGGTCGCACGGGACGATCGTGGGAGAGGATTCGGTCAGGCTCTTCTTCGATATCGATTGCGCTCGCACCGACACGCTGTTCCCCTACCTCGGCATCGAGAAGTACCGTGCCGATCTCGTCGTGAACGGGATATGGGAGGGGAGTTTCGACGAATGGGAGGTACGTACCAGCGGTGTGTATTCTCATTTCATCTACCACGGAGCGGACGTTCAATCGGGAGATCTCAAGCTGGCCGTGAAGAAAAATGAGGATTACGAGGTATACCTCGATATCGTCGGAGACAGCTGCATCATCGATCCCGTACGATTCTCGTCCATCGACCTCTCGCTCGCCTACGAGTTGGGTGTTACGAGTATCAACCGTTTGAAGCTCTCGCGGGATGATATCGAAATCGAGATGCGCGGCGATATCGCCGCGCGGGATGGAAGCACCGAGCTGATCATGCAGGATCTGTTCATCGATGCGCTCGAGGAACGGTGGACCGGTGGCGGCAGGTCCGTGGTCGTGTTCGGCGATTCCACCGTTCGGTTCGATGATGTGCAGCTGCACTCACGTCACGGCGCCATCTATCTCGATGGCCGCGTCAATCCAGCGGCCGGACGACTCGACGGCGCCGTGTCGTTCGAACGGTTTGACCTCGAGCTCATCAACCGCATGGGTGTGATGTCCACGCCGCTCGGGGGAACCGGGCACGGTCGTATCACATGCGCGGGATTTCTCGCCGATCCGCTTGTCACGCTCGATGCGGCGATCGTGAGTGGATCGATCGATACCATTACGCTGGATTCACTGAACGTCGGAATTCGGTATTCCAGGGGACGGTTTATTCTCGACTCACTCGTCGTTTCGGCGCCTTCGGGATTTGTGCGGTCCCGGGGAACGATAAGCGGTTTCCCTCTCGGCGAAATCTACCGCGACGGGGAGCGGGCGATGCGCCGCAGTGTCATCGATATCGAGGCGGAATGCAGACGCCTCGCGCTGACTCCTGTATTCGATATGACCGAGTGGGGCCCGGCGTCCGGGGGGATGCTCACCGGCCGCATCTCCATCGAGGATTCACTGGCCCACCCACGGATCAACATCGCGGGAATGGTAGGGGAACTCGTGGTGGGGGCATTCACGATTCCTTCCATCGAGATCGATGCGCGCATCGATACGGACGGGCTGTTCTTCGAGGGAATCGTCGACCTCGGGCTGTCGACGAAGGGAGGATTCAGCGGGATGGTACCGCTCGCGCGGAGACCGTGGTTGTACCGGCTGGACAACCGGCGCCCGATGTCGCTCGAGTTGGCGCTCACGAGGGGAAGTGTCGAGGAGCTCACGGCGGTGACCGATCGCGTCGCCGAAGGCGACGGTGCTTTCTCGGCCGAGTTCAGGGTCGGCGGGACAACTTCGCGTCCCGATATCATCGGAGAATTTACGCTTGCGGACGCCCGCTTCAGGCTCGCCGGCATGGAGGAGAAGTTCTATAATGTGAACGCGCGGATTCTTATGAGGGACTCGCTGATAACGATCGACGGGCTGCGGGGGCGGGAAGGGAAGGATGGTTCGTTCAGATGCAATGGAACCGTCGTACTGAAGGGATGGAAGCCCGATCGGTATGATTTGACGGCGACTGTCGACAATGTCTTGCTGGCAAGCGTGTCTGATATCATCGCCATTCTGAGCGGCCGGCTCCACATCGGCACGGAGGTGACGGATCGGGGGAACGTGCCCGCCATAACGGGAAGCCTCGAGGTCAAGCGGGCGGAGGTGTATTACGATATCGGCGATTTCGGCGCCGGGGAAACGACCACGCTGGAGACGCCTGCATGGCTGCTCACGGTCGATCTCGATGTCCCGGGGAACACATGGCTGAAGACATCGGATGCGAATGTCGAGATGCAAGGCGCGATTACGATACACCACGACAGGCGCGGAACGTACCTGCGGGGAGAGCTGAACCTGATCCGGGGGTGGTACAATATCTACAACAACAAATTCAGGGTGAATTCGGGGACGCTCGAGTTTGTCCATGCCGAGAGTTTCAGGCCCGTGGTGAATGTCGAGGCGGAGACACGGGATCCCGAGGGGCGGAAGATCTATCTCGATCTCGTCTGGCTGCAGGATGACGTCGAACCGCGCCTTACCCTCTACCACGAGGACCCCGGGTACAGCGAGACCGACATCTGGAAGATGCTCGGTGGGGGAGTAGTCGGTCAGGCCGGTGGTGAAGGGGGAGGTTGGGATGCGCTCGGCACGGCGCAGAATCTGGCGGCTAACTACATCGAACGGATTCTCAATTCCCAGATGGAGGGAGTCACGATAGAGCTCGAGTCCTCCGGCACGGGGACGGTAGACGGCACATCCGACGAGAAGGAGACGATGGTAGCGATCGGCAAGTACCTTTCCGAGGGGCTCTACGTGAAGTTTAAACAGGGACTCTCGATATCGTCGGCGCGGGAGATAGAGGTCGAATACCGTATAAGCAATCTCTTCATTATCCGTTCCGAGATCATCAAGTACTCCGAGAAGGTTCTGCAGGGGAAGAGTCTCAGAAGCGGTGATGAGATCAACGTCGACATCAAGCTCCGCTGGGAGTTCTAGCCTCGATCAATTACTACAGGTTGTAACAGAGAAACCGGCTGGCCGCCGTCCCTCCGCCTCCGGCCAAACAAACACATCCGAAAAATTGACGCATCGAGGATAATTACGGGAAAGTTCTTGCCGTGCGTACCTGAAGACAACTATTTTATTATAGATATGGACCGTGGAGGTATGTCATAGATGCGCAGAATGAAAGTACAGGCGGCTGCTGTTCTGGTACTATCCGCAGTCGTACTGACATTTGTTATCTCCGCAGTGCACGCACAGACCTGGTGGTTCGGAAAGAACAAGGTACAATACAAGGATTTCCAGTGGCATATTCTGAAAACCCCTCATTTCGACATCCACTTCAACGAGGGATACCGGGAACTCGCCGCGCGCACCGCCGTGATCCTCGAGTACGGCTACAACAAGCTATCCGGCGATTTTGAGCACAACATCTCCTGGCGCATTCCGGTGATCCTGTACGGTAGCCACTCGGATTTCCAGCAGACCAATGTCACCTGGGGGCTTCTCCCGGAGGGCGTGCAGGCCTTCGCCGAGCCGATGCGGAAACGTATCGTTCTGCACTTCAGCGGCTCGAACGCCGATTTCACCCATACGGCCGTTCACGAGCTCATTCATATATTCCAGTTCGACATCATATACGGGAGTCTTCTCAGGTCGGTGTTTTCGAGAAATCTTCTCTTCCAGATACCGCTGTGGTTCGCTGAGGGGTCCGCCGAATACTACTCATCGGGGTACGATGAAGAGGCGGAGATGTTCATGCGTGACGCGACCGTTTTCGACTACCTGCCCCATGATCTCGCCTACGCGTCGGGCTACATGGTGTACAAGGCCGGTCAGGCCGCGATTGTATACATCAATGAGACGTACGGACCGGAGAAGGTTATCGAGATCATGGACAATCTCCATTTTCAGCGTTCGATGGAGCTCGCCCTGAAATCGACCATCGGATTCTCGACCGCGGAATTGAGCAGGGAATGGAAGAAGAGCCTCCGGCGCAAGTACTGGCCGCTCTACGCGGATAAGAAGGAGCCGGAGTTTTACGGCCGAAGACTTACCGACCACATGAAGAACCACCATTACATGAACAGCAAGCCGGTACTTTCCCCGGACGGTGATTACATCGTGTTCTACTCGGACAGGAAGGGACTGGATGCGATATACCTGATGAACGCCGTGACGGGCAAGGTAGAGAAGAAGCTGCTCCAGGCAGCCATGTCGACCCAGTTCGAGTCGATTCGCAGTATGCGATCCCGTTTGACCTTCAGTCCGGATGGCGACAGGATCGCCTTTGTCGCCAAATCGAGCGGACGGGAGAAACTATTTATCCTCGGGGTCCCGAGCGGAAAGATCATCGAGGAGATCGAACTGCCGCTCGATTTCTTTTACAGTCCCGCCTGGTCGCCGGGGGGGGATCGCTTCGCGCTGGTAGGAACGCGTGACGGCCAGACAGATCTGTATACCTATCACATTGCGGGCAAGAAGCTCCGCCGTATCACCGACGATATCGAGGACGAGAAGGATCCGGCGTGGTTTCCGGACGGTTCGACCATTGTCTACGGCCGGCACCCCATCACAGCGATACAGCCGCACTTCGAACCGGACAGCGCCGGTGTGCAGCGGCTCGTGAACGTGGATTTCCGTGACGCGGAAAATGTTATGCCGGTGAAGGGCGATATCTGGAGTGTTGATGTCGCGACCGGTGCGAAGGAGTTGTTGATTTCCACGGGGAGCAACGACAGCGCGCCGCTCGTTCTCGCGGGCGGCGAGGAGATCATCTTTGTCTCTGACGAGAGCGGCATTCCGAACCTGTACCGGGGGAGCCTCGACGTCGGCAGCTACCATCGTTTCACCGATGTGCTTGGAGGATTGTTCACTCCCGCCTACAACGAGGAAAAGGACCGACTTGTATTTGCCGCATTCAGTTACGCCGGTTACGATCTTTTCATCATGGACGGTTTTTCCGAGAAGTCGCGGGTTTCCTACTCGACGGGAGGCCCGCAGATAGTGGAGGAGTACCTGAAATCAATTCCGGGCGTGGGTGAACGGGACGCGGTGGGTCCTGCCGGGGGAGAGACGGGGGATGCTGCGGCGACTGCCGATTCATTACTCGAATCCGCCGCTGTGTCGGCGCCCGTCGAGACGATCGAGGATCTCGAGCGAGACCTCGAGTTGAGCGGCCGCGCGGAAGCGGTAATGAAGGGCGGGCAGGCTCCCGATAGGCGGGAGGCGCGCGTCGTCGATGCCGACGAAACGCCGCAGGTGATCGTGGACGAGGACGACGACGAGGATATCCACCCCGACACGCTCGCGGCGATTCGCGCGCGGATGAAGAAGAAGGTCGGAACGATACAGCCGTACGAGATCAGATTCTCGCCCGATTATGTGGGGAACGGGATGGGGCTCTTTTTCTCGACGGGATTCGGATTCGGCCTGGTGAACCAGATCGCCTTCAGCGATCTCCTCGGGGATCACCATCTCTTCCTCGCCTTCAACATCTATCGCTCGCTCGAGGACAGTGATCTGATGGTCTCGTACTACTATCTCAAGAAGCGGATCGATTACGCGGTCGGGGCGTTCCAGTTCAAGAACTACCTCAGCTCGCGTGTCTCCTCGGTCGGGGAGACGTTTCTCGATTACCGGTACTTCACCGAGCGTAACTATGGAGTATTCGGTCTCGTCAGTTTCCCATTCTCGATGTTCACCCGTCTCGATCTCGAGTTCGAGGGATTCGTCTCGGAGCGGGAGTTCTTCGATTACACCATCGAGGATGCGAGTGGAGCGGTTACCTTCGTGCCCGGAGAGGTCTCACGGAGGCAACTCTTTCAACCAACCCTATCATTGGTTCACGACTCGGCGTATTTCGGTTACTTCGGGCCCGTTATCGGATCGCGCTGGATGGTGAGCGTTTCCCGTGCTCTGTCCGTCGCGGGCAGCAATGTGTCTCGTACCACGGCATTTTTCGATTACCGCAAGTATTTTCCCATCTTCTGGAGAAACTATCTTGCCTTCAGGGGAATCGGGGCCGTCAGCACGGGGAAAGAACCCAGATTCTTTTTCCTCGGTGGGCCGCTCACGATGCGCGGCTACGACTACCTACAGTTTTCCGGGCCTCGTATGCTTCTGTTCAATCTCGAGTACCGGTATCCTCTCATCGATGCACTCATTTTCGGGTGGCCCGGCCGCTGGGGAATCAGTAATATCGGAGGGACACTGTTCCTGGACAGCGGCGCCGTATGGGGGGAAGGCCGGTATGTCGAGCGTTTGCCGAGCGGAATCAAGTCGAGGACAGTCAATAACCTCGAGTTCTACAGTGATTTCGGCTTGGGTTTCTACTTGCGGTTCGGATTCCTGATATTGAACTTCCAGCTCGGCTGGCCGACCGATTTCTCCAGAACCGGGGATCCCTTCTTCCACTTTTATCTCGGTCCTATGTTCTAGCCGCGCGGCTCCGCACGATGTCCCGCTGAGAATCGGAGGATCATCGTTTGAAGAATGAACTCAATCCCCAACAACGTGAAGCGGTTCTGCAGACGGAGGGGCATGTTCTCGTTCTCGCCGGTGCGGGAAGCGGAAAGACACGGGTGCTCACCGAGCGTATCGCGTATCTCATCCGGGAGAAACATGTCTCTCCGGAGCGGATCCTCGCGTTCACATTTACGAACAAGGCGGCCGGCGAAATGCGCGCGAGGGTGGAGCAGCTTCTCGAGCGGCGCAACCTGCCTTTCTGGATCGGGACATTCCATGCGACCGGCGTCAAGATACTCCGGCGCGAGGCGAAGCATATCGGATTCGGAAACAACTTCGCCATATTCGACGAGGACGACTCGATCTCACAGATTCGCGATATCGTCAAGAAACGGGGAGTGAAACTTGATGATTTTCCACCCGCGGTCCTGCGCAGCAGGATCTCGCGGTGGAAAAATGCTCTCGTGCTGCCCGATGAGGCGCTGCGGGATGCGCGGGATGGACGCGATGAGTTCGTCGCGGATGTGTACCGTCGATACACCTCGGCCCTCAAGAAGTGCAATGCGTTCGACTTCGACGATCTCATCACGCGCGTCGTCGAGTTGTTCGCGGCCCATCCGAAGGCCAGGGATCGGTACGCACGCCAGTTCCGCTACGTGCTGGTCGATGAGTTCCAGGATACCAACAAGATACAGATGTTGATGATCGACGCCCTCGCCTCGGTCCACCGCAACCTGTTCGTCGTCGGGGACGACGACCAGGCGATCTACGGGTGGCGGGGAGCGACGGTTGATAACATTCTCCAGTTCGACGCGCTGTACCCCGACACGACGATGATCCGCCTCGAGGAGAATTACCGCTCGACCAACCGTATCCTCGAGGCGGCGAACGCACTGATCGCCTGCAATGTCGGCAGGAAGGGGAAAAGCCTCTGGTCGCGAAAGGGGCAGGGGGAAGAGCTGTACCTCTACTTTGCCGATGACGAGATCGAGGAGGCGGACGCGGTGCGTGAGACGATCATCGGCCTGATCAGGTCCGGCCGTCGCCGGAGCGATATCGCCGTCCTGTACCGCACGCATGCGCAGTCGAGAGCACTGGAAAACGCGATGCGTCGAGGCGGGCTCCCGTACCAGATCATCGGGGGCGTCAGGTTTTACGAGCGCAAGGAAATCAAGGATCTGCTCGGCTATCTCAAACTGATCAACAATCCGAGGGACGATGTGGGCTTCAGACGCGTCGTCAATGTACCCCGTCGTGGCATCGGGCAGGTGACCCTCGAGCGGATCGAGAACCACGCGGATGAGCGGAGCTTGTTGGATTCCATACGAGGGGAGGAAGGGCTCGCCGCACTCACATCGGCGCAGCGCGGTCGCGTGGAGGACTTCTCGAAGCTCATGGCCCGTTTGGAGCTCATGGCGGGGAAAGATACGGTCCACGATCTGCTCTGTGCGGTGATCGAGAAAACGGGTTACCGCGAGTACCTCATGGAGGATCCGGCAACGGCGCAGACGAGACTCGAGAACATCGATGAGCTTCTCGTCGAGACGCAGCGTTTTGTCGCGACCGCGGCGGATACGGGGCTCGCGGCCTTTCTCGAGGAGATCGCGTTGATCAACGACATCGATAATCTCCAGGACCAGGAGACGGTACCGCTCATGACCCTCCATAACTCGAAGGGACTCGAGTATCCCGTAGTCATCATAACGGGTCTCGAGGATGGATTGCTCCCGCATTACTCGAGTTTCGACAGCGAGGAGCAGCTCGAGGAGGAACGGCGGCTCTTCTATGTCGGCATCACCAGGGCCAAGGAGCGGGTATACATCTTCTCGGCGGCGAACCGGATGCGGTTCGGCAGCTGGTCCGGCAATCTCCCCTCGCGTTTTATCACGGAGATTCCCGAACACCTGGCCACCGTCACCAGCGGTAGGGGAATCGATGATTCGGCCGCCGATCTCTTCAAGCGGATGGATACACTGGTCCCGTCCGAGGAGAGCCACGCCCGATCCGTGGCAAGCAAGCGGTTCTATGTCGGCGCCTTCATCACGCATCCATCGTACGGCGAGGGGACGATCAAGAAGGTCGAAGGTTCGGGCAAGGAGATGATGGTGACGGTTCAATTCCCCGGAAAGGGCACCAAGAAGTTTCTCGCCTGTTACGCCCCCTTCAGATTTTCGCGGTAAAACGGGATTTTCATGATGTCCCGCATTCGAAGTAGTCCTCCTCGCGGAACCGGAACAGCCGCGCGAGGATTATGTTGGGAAAAACGGCGAGGCTGGTGTTGTAGCGCATCGCCGTGTCGTTGTAGAACTGACGGGCGAACCGGATCTTGTCTTCCGCATCACTCAATTCCCGCTGCAACTTGAGGAATGATCGATGCGCCTTGAGACCGGGGTATGCCTCGGCAATGGCGAACACGCTCGAAAGTGCGCGGGTGAGCGCGTCCTCGGCGTTTCCCTTCTCGGCCACCGTCCCGGCCCCGAGCGCCCGGGTACGCGCCTCAGCGAGGTGCTGGAAGGAATCGCGCTCATGCGCCGCATAT
>CBFCXB010000007.1:0-19136 GCA_965601905.1 uncultured bacterium
GCATTCTGGCAGACCGGATCATCCGACTGCCGAATCCGATGAAACGGGTGATCTGCTGCTTCTCTCTCGTCGTTTTAATATACTGTTCGTACAGTGCACCGATCGACGGCAGGATATCACCGTACTTCTCCCCCATCGCAGGATTCTTCTCGAGCCAGGCGGTGAACTCCTTCTCCTGCTTGATTTTGCGTTCGAGGAGGCCGGCCTTCTCGAATCCCTCGAGCTGTCCCTCGTAGTTTTTCGTCGCGTTGTTCAGCATCGCATCGAGCGAGGCTACCTTGATGGCAACCGCCGGATCACTCTCTGCCGCCTCCTGCACTATGCCGATGATGTCACCGAACAGCTTGATGCGCGTCGGAAAGTTGAACTTCTGGTAATGATCGATCGAGTACGAGGTGCGGTACCGCATCGTCTGGCCGGGAAATCCGATGATCATAGCGAAATCGCCGCGCCGGACGCCCCGTGAGGAGAAGGGCAGGAAGACGGCGGGCTCGTACGGAACATTCTCCTCGGCGTACTCCGCCGAGCTGCCGTCCGGTGCGACGTACGCACGAAAAAACGAGAAATCGCCGGTGTGCCGCGGCCACATCCAGTTGTCGATGTCGCCGCCGTAGTTGCCGATCGACTGGGGCGGCGCATAAACGAGACGGATATCCTTGATCGTGAAGTAGGTAAAAAGCTTGTACTGCATGCCGCTGTAGAATTCCACAACGGAGCATTCGACATCGCGTCCTTCCTCAGCCTCCTTGACGATCTCCTTGATTCTCTTCTCGATAGCCTCGTAGCGCTCGATGCCGCTCATGCCGTCACGAACGGCGGCGAGCACCGGACCGGTCACATCCTCGATCGAGATCAGCACCGACGCACGGTATCCCTCGGCCGGAATCTCCTCGGCGAAACTCAAGGTGTTGATCCCGTTCTCGATATAGTTGTGTTCCGTATCACTCGCCCGCTGGAGAGCCGTAAAGGCGACATGGTGATTTGTCAGGATGAGTCCCTTCGGTGAAACGAGCGAGCCGGTTCCCCCGCCGAGGTCTATCACCGCGAAGGCGACTCCCTCCCCCTCGGGATCGTACAGTTCCTTCTCGGAAAGCTCGAATCCGAGCTCCTCCATATTGTGGAACACCGATTCGTCCATTTGATCGAGCGGCCACATCCCCTCCACCGCAGCCATGGCACTCACCGCGGCCGCCGCCTCGGACGCCTTTTCTCCGGCGATCGGCGGTCGGGCGGTTGTTATCTCCGCAGCGCACCCGCCGAGAATCAGCGCGAGAACGGTGAATACTACCAGCGCATGAAAACGCATTCTGACCCCCTTTCTCGATACACCACCATGAACGCAGCCAAAGCGCGCGTACAATCGGTGTTCCGCCCGGCGGCAGCATGGCTGTGTCTCGAACAGGAACATGAAAAACGGAACGTCATAATAGCACGAGTACGACCGTTCGACAAAGCGAGATTTCCCCATCGTGCGGATCGACACGAGCTGTATTGGATACGCCCGATAGCCGGATCATGTGTCAATATTGAAAGATAGCGGCGGGGGAAAGTGTAATAATGCCGCCCGCGGTGGTACGATCAATACTCCTGGAGGACCTTCGCCCAGTCTTTCGCGACCGCGATACGCTTCCTGACGAGCTGGACGATCTTCTGGCTTTTCGCCTTCTCCCTGAGCTCTTCCCATTCCTCGATCGCCTGTTCGACCTCGCCGAGCCGCGCGTGGAGATAACCCTTGATGAACATCGTCTTCTGGTTATCCGGCCTGGCCGCACGTGCCCTTCGCAGGTACACGAGCGCCTCGCTCAAGCGGTCGAGCTTGTAATAGATCTCGCCGAGCATACGAAGCGCCTCGAAGCACCCGGGATCCGACTGGATCGCCTTTTCGAATTCCGCGACCGCCTTGTCGAGATTGAGATTTTCGTAATATTCCCGGCCGCTGCTGAGCAGGTCCTGCACGCGTCGATGCGAGGTGCCGCCCTCAGCGTCGTTCCCTTCTTCCTCGACGAGCTCTATAACGCTCATCACCACCAGCCCATAGATCAGTTTACTCGACGTGAACAGTTCCTCACCGACGGCTTCGTTTATTTCCGCCACCGATCGTTTGCTATCGATGAGGGAAAGGATCTCCCACTCCTTCGGCTTGAGGTTCATCCCCTGATTGTCCTGATCCTCCGAGCAGATACGGAACACCGAGTGCTCGGATGGAACCTTGTTCCTGATATTGGACCATTCATCGATCCTGCGTGCTCCCTCGAGAATGAGATTCTCGGTATTGAGCTTGATGAGTACTTCCCACGCCGGATCGAGCTGCTCCTCGATAAAACTGTATTCCCCCCCGTCCCATTTAAAGATCTCGTACACGCATTCGCGCACGCGTGTTGCGAGAAAATTTTCGACGTAATTCCGGGGCGCGATTCTCTCCCCTTCGAGGCACTCGAGGAGATTGCCATACCTCTGCATCGCTTTCTCAACCTTCAGCTGTGTTATCTCATCCAGCATACCCCATTCGACCATCAGCGTGAAAATCGATTTCGGGACATGATCGTGGACCGCCGCGAAGCACACGGCGCCCTCATGGAACAGCACCTGCGCTTCCCTTTTTTCGGGAGTGCCGGATATATGCAACCGTCCCGTCTTGCGGTTCAGGTACAAAACCTGGAACAGATCGAACAACCCGAGTTCCCGGATCGATGACTGGATCGTCATGACATCTTTTTTCCTTTCACACGCTATATTTCAAGTTTGATCTCTTCCAAAGACTTCACGATGTCCTCGTTTTCATCGGAATCCCCTCCACCGGACGCCCCGGGGATTTCGCTCTCATCAGCCTTGTTCTCCGCGACCTTTCTGAGTCCTTCGGTTACGACCGATGTGAGCGCATCGCGAATCTTGTCGAACCGGCGATTTAAACCCGCCTGGAGAAGCTCGATCAGATCGTCGCTTGGTTCGATGGAAAGAGAGGGCTCCACCATCGCCGATGCTATCTTCACATGATCATCGAGCACGAGCGAGAAGTGCATGCCGGTATAGGTCTCGTCGATCGCGGCGGCAGCGAGTATCGCCTTAATAGCTCCCTGGAAATCCTCCTCCCGCAGGAAAATGAGCCCTTTGAGGTACATGGCATCACTAAAATGGCGGTCAAGCGAGAGTGCGCTCTCTATGTCGAACAGCACCAGTGTCATACGGTTCAACTTGTAATTGAGAAGCGCCCGCTTCTCATACAGTTTTGCGCTCTTTCCCATGAAGGCCTCGAGCCGCTGGATCAGGTTCTCGGCCATCATGTATTCCTCTTTTATTATATTGCAGTTCAAGAAGTTGTAGTTGAGCTCCTGATGGTACAGCTTGAGATTCAACCCCTTCTTGAACATCCGTTCGGCTTCTTCCGTGAGACCGACCTGGTAGAGGAGCACACCAAGGTTATTCATTGTGTCCGGTGCCGCGGAATTGAGCCTTAAGGACTGGAGATAGCAGGCGGCGGCCTCGAAGAACTCTTTCCTGAGATGATAGACGCTTCCCAGAAAACGGAATCCTTGAGCGTTCTCCGGATTGCTCTCGAGGGCCCGGAGAAAATTAACCAGCGCCATGTCCTTTCTGCGCTCTGCGAGATGCACCTTGCCCATCTCGAGGTAGACACGATCCTTGTCGGGCATCTCCTTGAGCGCCTTCTGGTACTCCTTGAGGGCTTCCCTCATGTATCCCCGCTCCCGATACGCCGTACCGAGCGTGAACGAGGTGCTCTCGAGGCTCGGAATATCCTTTCCCATCCCACCCCCGACCCTATCCGGATTCTCGCCGCCGTATTCGGAAAGCGCGAGGTTTGCCTCGGTGTTCTGGAACGAGGGATTCAATCGTGAAGCGACACGGCTCTCTTCGAGAGCATCCTGCAGGTGACCGACGTCACCGTACGCGAACGACAAAAGGAAATGCGATCTCCAGTAGTCCGCATCGAGCTTGATCGCCGCCCGGAGTTCGGATATCGCCTCCTCGGTCCGACCGAGATTGTAGTGGATCTCGCCGAGGTCCGTATGGAAAACTGTGGATCTGGCCATATCCTCGCTCACGTACAGGAAATGCTCGGGTTTCTTCGCCACGACCTCACCGAGCACGTGCAGCGACTCCTGGAATTTCCCCATATTCTGGTAGCTGACACCAAGCCGGAGCATCACCTCGATGCTGTCGGGCGACCCCTCAAGCTCCCTCTTCCATCGGCTGACATCGGGATCCTCCATGCCGGTCTCCGTAAAGAGGTACTGGATGTTCTCACGTGCGAGATCGAACCGTGGATCGAGCTTGAGCGCTTCCTTGAACTGGGAGATCGCCTCCTCGTACATCCCCTTCTTGAAATAGAGGACTCCGAGATTGTTCAGCGCACCCGGATCATTTCGGTCGACCCGTGAAGCAAAACTGCGCAGAACGTTTTGTTCCTTCCCGTTCTTGTCCGACATATTCCGGTCCTTTCATGTAACTCGCTACACCGTAGCTGTCTGGTTCAGGACCTTCGTCACCACTTCGATGACGCGTGATGGATTGAACGGCTTGATCAGGAAATCCTTGGCCCCCGCGGAGAGGGCATCCTGAACGAGAGCCTGTTGCCCGAGCGCGCTACACATAACGATCTTGGCGCGTCGATACCGTTCATCTCGGGCATAATGATATCCATCGTCACGAGATCGGGTTTGAGCTCCATGTAACGCTCAACCGCCCCCGAACCCGTATCTGCTTCCCCGACAACCTCCATTCCATTACTCGCAAGGATGTCGGATATCATCTTCCTCATGAAGATTGCATCATCTACTACCAATACTCTTGGTTTCACTGCTGCTTCTCCTTTCTCGCTCAGTCCACTGCGATCTTCTCAAAAATCGTCTCAAGCGATTCCTGCGTGGGAATAAAAAATAGAAAACCCTTGCATCCACCGCTTGCCAGTGTAAACGCAGTCTCCAGCACCAGCGCGTAATCGGATTCAAGACTCAGGTCGATGAGAATGGAATCCATCACGGCACCGAGCATGTCGTGCGAGATCTGCGGTACAGAATGCATGAGCGGGACACCCACAAATTCGGCGAGAGTATTGAGGTAGCATCCGCACATGATGTTTCCGATTTCCTTGAGAACCGACAGCGAAAACTCGTCGCTCAGCCGGTCCTCGTTAATGGTATAATGCGTTACGAATTCAACCATCCGTGATGCTTCCGGATGAGGAAAGATGAGGAACATCATCCCCCTGAACGATTCGCTGTATCCCTCGATGTACACCACCGACACCATGGACTCGGGTCCGTTGAAAAGCGTGTAGATGATCTGGAGGGGAATAATGTCGGCATTCGTAACAGAGATGTCGACACGCTTTTGAAGCAGCTCGCTCAGCCCGGTGACCGCATGCGCGGCCCCGATATTCCCGATCTCTTTCAACGCATCAATCCGTAAAAACGACGGTCTCTTGATTGGGCTCATTCGTACACCTGCCTTTGAACAATGTTCTGAGGTCCCATATGAACGCGATTTTGCCGCTTCCCAGAATCGTCGCCCCCGAAATTCCGCTGATCCCCCTGATCATCGTCGGTAGCCCCTTGATCACCACCTCCTGCTGACCGATGATCCGGTTCACCACAAGCCCGACCTTTCCCTTTCCCGCTTCAGCCACGATCACCTTTATGTATCGTTCACCATCGGATTCCCCGGGGAATCCGAAGAGGTCACACGGCCTGACGAGCGGAATCGTTCCACTGCCGGCGGGGAGCACTTCCCTCCCCTGTATGTATTTGAATGTACCGCGCTCCACGCGCATCGTCTCGGAAACGTACTCGATCGGAATCGCATGGACATCCTCCCCGATATAGAAGAGGAGCGCCTTGATGATAGAGAGATTGATCGGAAGCTGCAGGGCAACGGTCGTCCCCTTCCCCCGTTCGCTCCTCACGATCATCGAACCCCCGAACGAGTCGACTTTCTTCTTGACGATATCCATTCCCATACCGCGGCCGGAATACCTGCCCACCTTTTCAGACGTGCTGAATCCCGGAGTAGTGAGAATCGAACACAACTCATCATCGGTGAGTGTCTTGCCGCTCTCGTCATTGTATCGCCGTTCGGCACCCTTCTCGATGATCCGTTCGTAATCGATGCCTCGACCGTCGTCGGATATCTCGATAATCACGAAATTTCGGTCCCGGCTGGCGCTCAGTTCAATCCTGCCCTTTTCCGGCTTGCCCGCCGCCCGGCGATCCGCGGGAGATTCGATTCCATGATCCAGGGCATTGCGTACGAGATGCACCAACGGTTCCACCATGCTCTCCAGCACCGTCCGATCCAAACCGATCTCGGATCCGATGAGCTCGAGCTCCACATGTTTTCCGAGCTCGCGCGAAATGTCGCGTACGAGTCGCTTGAACCGCTGGAAGATTTCCTCCACCGGCACGAGCCTCGCCTCCATGACCTCTTTCTGAATCTCGGAAACCAGCCTGCCGGAAGCGGTGAGCTCCTCGAGAAGCGGCTTGGAACCAAGTTCGCGCGCCAGCCCGGTCAATCGAATCCGGCTAATAATGAGCTCTCCGACGAGGTCCATCAACCGTTCGAGACTCTCGAGCTTGACCCTGGTGGAGATAACCTTGGGATAACTCTTTTCCCGCACGACGCTCACGGGCTCTATGCATGTGGGAGGCGCGGACCCGGCGGACGCGTCGTAATCACGCGCATTGATTTCTGTTTCCTCGGTGGACTCTCCGTCGGCGGACAGGGCCGCCGATTCCGCGTTTTCCACAGGCCGGGAATCCACCCCGCGGAGCGAACCTTGCGCACACTGCCCCGCATCAGACTCACGGGCGCACATCGGGGAGAGGAGCACAAGTATATTACCGAGCAACTCCTCGGTGACCTCACCCTTCTCCTCGTTTATCGCCGCCCGCGTCAGGTCTTTGAGCAGATCGATCATACGGAGGAGAAGATCGACCTCCGAGGAACCGATGCGGATCTCACCCCGCCGGCACCGATCCAGCACGTTCTCGAGGGTATGACTCGCCTCCACCACCGCATCGTACCCCATTGCCCCGGACATCCCCTTGAGATTGTGGGCGTTGCGGAAAATCTCATCTATGCAGACCCCAGCATCGCCGTCTTTCTCCAATCCCATGATACCGGTCTCGAGGGCCTGGAGAATCTCCTCGGCTTCGCTGGTGTACAGTGCCTTGTAATCGCTCACCTTCATAACAGTATTCCCGTCGATTTCATTTTATCGATGTTGTGCACGATACCGTGGGCAATCTCTTCGAGCGGCAGCACCTCTGCGGCGATACCGTCCTCGACAACGGACCCCGGCATGCCGTAGACCATACTCGTGTTTTCATCCTGGCAGATGATGTGTCCGCCGGCATGTTGGATGGCCCTGCATCCGGCGGTACCATCCCTGCCCATACCTGTCAGTACAACGCCAACCGTCCGTCCACGATACACTTCCGCAAACGAGGTCATCGCAAAGTCGACCGATGGACACACCGATCTCTGCGTTTCGTTTCTTCGTACGAGCATTACCGCCGGTTGTCCCCCATGATCATCGAGAAACAGGTGCAGGCCGCCCGGTGCAACCAGCACCAAGCCGGGCCTGACCATATCTCCCTCCATGGCCTCCCGGACAACGAGATGCGAATAACCGGCAAGCCTCTCGGCGAGGTACCGCGTAAAATTCGGCGGCATGTGCTGCACCACGATAACGCATGCGGGAAGAGGGGAGGGTAATTTGGGAATGATCTCCATGAGCGCCTGGGGACCACCCGTACTGGCACCGATCAGAACAACGCAGCAATCCTCTCCCGCCCGGCGCTCCGGCTCCTCGACCTTGAGGCTCCGTCCGGGGAGAGCGAAGCGCACCTTGCCGACGTCGACGTTTGCGGCCGTCTTGACCTGGGCGATCAGTTCATCAGCCGGAAATCTCTTCCCGTTCTGCGTCTTGGCGATAAAATCAACGGCGCCGTATTCCAGACACTCGAGCGTCATTCTGGCCCCTACGGCGTTGTGTGCGCTGAGCACGATAACCGGCGTTGGCCATTCACTCATGATGTAGCGCAGCGTCTCGAGTCCATCCATCTTCGGCATCTCGAGATCAAGCGTGACGCAATCGGGTCTGAGCTGCACTACCTTCCGCAATACCTCGCACCCGTTCGAACCACTACCCACAACCTTGATACATGGATCTGCATTCAACGTATCGACTATCATGCGTCTCATGAACTTGGAATCCTCACCGACCAGCACCCTGATCGGCCGGCTGGCGCTATGACATGCACCATTACGCATCAATACATCTCCTTGTTATCGTAGGCGTCCCTGACATATACCGTGCCGTTGGAAACGTCGAATAGGATCGTTCGCCCCATGCTTCCCCCCACGCACTCGGCGATGATCGGGATTCCGATGTGCTGCAGCTCTTTTCGCGCAGCCATGACATTCTTCTCGCCGATCTGCAAAACGCCCCTGTCTCCCCTCACGTGATCGAACATCTTCGCTCCACCGAATATCTTCGCGGTAAAACACTCCTTTCGCGCACCCCGCTTGATCATCCGATCGACCATGAGGATGATAGCGCTGTCGACAAACTTGGCCCTGTTCGCATTGCTCTTCACTCCGTCCCTCCACGGATGCATTGCGTGGGCCAGTCCTCCGACACGCAACTCTTCGTCGTACAGCACCAAAGCGAGGCATGATCCGAGTGCCATCGTCATCATCTGCATCGGTGCCGTGCCGACCCTTAACTGAGCCATCCCGACCTTGACGAGCGGTCCCCTTGTCTCATTGCAGGCCATGTGATGTCCATTCCGTAGGTGAAACCACTCGCTCTGCGCGCTCCGCACTGAAATAGCCGCGAGGAGACGCCAGCGTGTTCTGTTTGTCACACGCTCCCAACAACGAGTTCTTGCACGTTCATAATACTATGCACCAGCTTGCTGGGATCAATGCACACGATGATACGACCGGAAATATGGACGATGCCGAGCACCTCAACTCCGCATCGCTTGTCGCCGCCCGTATCGGGCGCCGGCTGCACATCCTCCGATGATATCCTGGCAACCTCCATAACCTCATCGACGCCGAATCCGAATCCACCGCCGGCTGCATCCAGAATGATGATTCTACTCTTCCGTTCATCGGCTGCTTCATCGTCTCTTCTCGCTCCGAGGAGCTCGTAAATCCTGATCACCGGAATGATTTCGCCCAGCAAGTTGATAACACCCTCCACGGGACCGGACATTCCCGGAACGGGAAACGTGCTGATGGGCCGTATGATCTCCTTGACCCTCCAGACGGGGACTGCATAGTTCTCGGAGCCGAGTCGGAAGGTTACGAGCTGTATCCCTTTCCCGGGCCAGTACTGAACATTCTCTTCTTTCGTCGACATGGGAGTCTACTCCCTCCATATCCAATCACTTGGTCCAGGCACCCACCGGCTGATCCTCGTTCGCCTGCTCGACGACTTTGAACCGGCCGACGTGCTCCCTGAGCTGTATCGCCATTTCACTGAGCTTCTGCGCCGAGGACGCGACATCCTCCATGCTGGATGTCATCTGTTCCATCGAAGCCGCTGTCTCCTGCGTCGCCGAGGCGTTCTTCTCGGCGCTGCCCGATATCTCGTCGATCGATGAGATGACGTTCTTCATACCACGCGACAACTCGTTGGTAGCCGCCGAAATGCGGCGTGCCATGTCGCTCGAGCTCTTGAGCACCTCTACGATTTCATCGAGTGAACCACCGGTTTTCGTTATGACTTCCTTGCCCTCCGTCACCTCTTTTGATCCCAACTCGACACTCCTCACGGCTGTCTGGGTATCCTCCTGGGTTTTCTGTATCAGCGTTGCTATCTCATCAGCCGCCTTCGCACTGCCTTCGGCGAGCTTGCGGACTTCATCCGCCACGACGGCGAAGCCGCTTCCCGCCTCGCCGGCACGGGCCGCCTCGATCGCCGCATTGAGGGCGAGGAGGTTCGTCTGATCGGCAATATCGGTGATAACGTCGACGATCTCACCGATCTGGTTCGACCGCTCACCGAGATGGCGAATGATGCCGGCTGATTCGTTGATCACGTTGTATATCTTGTTTATCTTCTCGACAGCCTCCTTCGCCGAGTCCCCGCCCTTTGTCGCCGTTTCGGAAGCGTTGGTAGCCGCCGATGCGGCAAGGTCTGCGCTGTTGGCGACTTGTTTGACCGATCGTTCCATATTCCGTATTTCCTTGATCATCTCCTCGACCTTGTGCGCCTGGTGATCGGTCGATCGAGCAATATTCTGAACGGTCATCGACGTTTCCTCTGTAATGGAATTCATCTCCTCGGTCGATGCTGAAAGGCTCTGCGCGGAGAAATTCACCTTGTCCGATGTTGTTCGAATCAGCCGGATGATACCTGAGAGGTTCGCGAAGATCTCGTTGAGTGTTTTACCGAGCCAGCCGATCTCGTCATCGGATTTGATGGCAATCTGCCCCGTCAAATCACCGGCATTGCTGGCAAGTGCACGGCTGGCCTTCAGAAGCTGCCGCACGGGCTGCTTGACGAAATATCCGAAGGACCGGCAAAAAATGCCGAATCCCACGGCCAGGGTTACCGCGACAATTATCGCCACTCTTTTTTTCATGCCGGCGCGTCTTAGTACGCCCGCCCGGGAATCGAACGCGAAAATCACGGTCCGACCTATGCCGCCACGGAGCGGAATCGAAACGACGCCTTCCGAGAGGGAATCATCTTTTAAAGAGTTCTCTCCCGTTTCTTTCGAGTTAAAGCCACTGACGGTCGATCCGAAGGAAACGGGGTATGCCACCAGTGGATTCCCGTCGGAATCGAGCACGGCGATGCTGCGTATGATGGGATACTTTTTCTGTACGACTTTCACGGCACGATCGAGATCCTCCGTCGAATGCACATCCGCAACCATCTCGGCCATATTCGAAATGCACTTCGCCCAGGACCGGTCCCGCTCCGCGACGACATCCGCAACGGCTCCATCGGACACCCGCCAGAACATCGCGATGCCGATGCAGCAGACAATTAAGCACATAGCACCCACAGACAGAATCACCTTGCGGCTGATGCTGCTGGTCAATGTGAAACCGTTCATCTCATTCCTCCCGAGAACAAACACTGAGAACTCGTTTACGGTAAATCTTGCTCCGCGGTTCCACGAGCTCGAATAAACCGAGCGCGGGGCCGCTCATCGCCTCGCTCTTGCCCAGGACGAGAAAACCATTATCGCAGAGCGAACCGTGGAAATTCGCAAGCACATCCCCCCGGGTCCCATGCTCGAAATGGATCAGAACATTCCTGCACACAATGAGATCGAGCATCGAAAACGGGGATTCGGAGAAGAGGTCGTGCACCGTGAATATTACGTGGCTTCTGATTTCCGGCACGATTCGGTAACCGGAATTATCAACTTCAAAGTACCGCTTCAGCAGGTTACGCGGTATTCCACTAACCTTATCTGCCGGGTAGTTCCCTCTTCTCGCTATCCGGCACGATTCCTCGGATATATCCGTTCCATATATCTCGACCTTGTAGTCGTCTTTCCGTTTCCCCAGAAAGTGAATCAAAGCGATCGCGGTACTGTACGTTTCCTCTCCCGTTGAGCAGCCCGCGCTCCAGACCCGTATTGACCGGTGGTGAGCCGATCGCTTCTTCTCGATGATTGCCGGGAAAACCTTGTCCGTGAGCGCTTCGTACACATCACGGTCGCGAAAATAACCCGTGACATGGATTGTAACGACATTGAGCAGTTCATCTACTTCATCTTCGTGCTCGTTCAGATAACCGACATACGTCTCGATATCTTGGCACCCGAGCATCGACAGTCGATGCGACACCCGTCGACAAATACACGAGGGGCGGTACTTTGAAAGATCGATACCGCACCGCGATTGCACGAACCAGATCAGTTCGCTCACATCGAACGGAGCATCGGTTGGCTGCTTCGTCACTTTGGAATCCTTACCGATCACGTCTTTCCTTTTGATCAACCGTACGGACACACCACCATCGGAAGATGGTTAGGAATCGGATTTGCAAACGCTATACCATAAGTGCATATCCGTAATTCGGCGGGGCGGTGTGTCCAGGCACACGCATCAATCGATGCAATCCTTTGAAATTAGGTCGATTACGGGATGCGAGAAACGATCGGTCTTAAGAAGGAACATTCGGGTAAGATGAGAAAAAACAAGGGATTTTGCAGCCTACCGTTGCTATTTGCAATCGGCGCACCGTGAAGGAGCCAACCATGCACACCCTCCCCATGAAACAGGTCGACGCATTCACGACGAAACCGTTCAGCGGCAATCCCGCTGGTGTTATCACCGAAGCGGACGGCGTCACGCTCGAAACGATGCAGAAGATCGCGAGTGAAATGAATCTCTCGGAGACCGCCTTTGTAACGATGCCGGAATCCGAACACACCATGTTCCGTCTCAGATTCTTCACACCGATGGAAGAAGTCGACATGAGCGGTCACGTAACGATTGCGGCGTGTTACGCGCTTATAGAGGAAGGACGGATACCGATTGCGGACGGTGTCACGAGGATCTTCTTCGGAACGAATATCGGTTCGATGCCGATCGATATCCACTTCACCGGTGCCGAACATCCCACTCCTTCCGGAAGTAAGCACGAAAACAGCGTTGCCCTTGTTGTGAAGGGGGAAAATATAGGAACGCTGGAAAAGATCATGATGCACCAGCCGATCAAGGATTGCCGTCCATCCTCCATTCCCGTCGAGCGCATCGCCTCGATACTGGGGATCGATAAGAGCGAAATACGCGGCACGGGGCTCCCGCTCGAGATGATTTCGACGGGGCTGGATCAGTTGATGATTCCCGTGCAGCACAAGGAAACGGTACTAAACATGCACCCGGACCTGATCAAGCTCGGTCTCCTGAACCGAGCACACAATATCCACACCAATCACATCTTCACTCTCGACACGTTCCACGAAGAGTGCGTCGCCTACGCGCGACACTTCGCGCCCGCCGTCGGGATCTGGGAAGACCCCGGAACCGGCACGGCCGCGGCCGGCCTGGGAACGTACCTCCTCCGCCATGGCATCATCACGCACGGCGCGATGGTGATGGAACAGGGAAAGGAAATGGACTGCCTCGCCAGGATTCTCGTCGAGATAGACGAATCCTGCAACGACTGCCATTCCGCACGGATCGGCGGCGTCGCGATAACATCACTCACGAGAACGATCAAAGTGACGAGCGGTGAGATCGTTATAGTGTAGGACGCGTTACGGCTCGGGCCTCTGAAAAACCACGGATCAGAGTACCTCCGGGGGAGTGTTCTTCGGCAGTGTGAAGTGGAAAATCGATCCTTCTTCCGTGTTGCTCTCCACCCAGATCCTGCCGCGGTGCAGATTGATATAGTGCTTGACGAGCCGGAGCCCGATCCCCATACCATCCGAGTTCCTGTCCGGTCCCCCGTCGATCTGAGTGAAGAACTCGAAGATACTGGGAACATCCTTCTGATCTATGCCCGGCCCCGTATCGCTTATCGATACGATCACTTCGCTCTCGATCTGCGATGATGAGACAAGGACCGAGCCGCCGTAACGGGAGAATTTGACTGCATTGTTGAGGAGGTTGACGCATACCTGCCGAATCCGGAGAGGGTCGAAGCTAATGATCGGTATCAGGGGATCGAGGCTCGTGATGATCTCGATCGAATTCTGCCGCGCGAACGTTTCCACGATCTTGATGGCAAGCCGTATCATCTCATTGATGCTTCCCTCGGTGAAATTGAGCATGGTCTCCGAGATTTCCACCTTGGACAGATCCAGAAGGTTGTTTATCAACTGAAGAAGCTTGTTCGACTGTTCCTCGATGATCTGGAGGAACTCACAACGCATCTCGGAGTCGATCGTTCCGTCACGGTCTTCGAGCAGCGTGCTCGTGTATGCCATGATCACGGAGAGGGGCGTACGAAGTTCGTGGCTTATTCTTCCGAGGAACTCGCTCTTGAGCTGATCAAGCTCCAGTAACTTCTGATTGTTGCCGCGAAGCTCGCGGTTCTGGATGGTTATCTTCTCCTGGAGCCTATTACGGTCTGTTACATCATGACCGATGACGAGAATGTACGGATTGCCCTTGACCTTCATTACGGTGGCGTCCGTCTCCATCTGAACGATATCACCGTTCTTCCTTAAGAAAGGCAGCTCGACCACCTTGCCACGCTCCCCCTGCAGTATCCGGTACAAAACCTGCTTGGCCTCACTGCGACGGTTCGGGGTGGCAAAAAGGAAAAACTCCTTGCCGAGAATCTCCTCGGCGCTGTACCCGAAGAGCCGGTAGGTGGACCGGTTGCACTCGATGACCTCTCCCGAAAAATTGAGCAGCATGATAACGTCCGTGGCGTTGTTCATCAGCATGCGATACTTCTCGCCGAGCTCGTTGAGATTCTGGAGCAATTGAGACTTCTCGATCGCGATTGCGGTGAACTGGTTAAACTTCGTGACGAGTTCCAGGTCGAATTCGGTGAAGTGTTCGGGCTCGTGACTGCCGACGTTTACCGTTCCGATGAGGGTGTCTTTCGCGATAAGGGGTGCCACGATATCGGATCCGAGGTGATCCTCCTTCATAATCTCGTTGAAACGGGTATCGGCGGTTATGTTGCGGCGTAGTATCGGCTTCTTGTGTATCGCCACCCACCCCACGAGATTGGATTCATCGAGCGGGACATAGCGGCCCTCGGTGGACCGGTCGCCGTTGCGCCGTATGACGTGCCGTATATAGAGACAGTTATCGTCCTTTTCGTAAATAGCGACACAACCGATATCATAATCTATGACCTTCGAGAGCTCCTTCGAGATCGTCGAGAGGATATCGTCGAGATCGAGTTTCGAGTTGATCGCGTTGGCGATCTCCATCACGGCGGCGAGCTGCCGCTTCGCCTCGCCCCCGTCGGTATCATGCCGCACCTCGCTGATTACCGTTTCATCATGCACCGGCCGGTCCTTCCATGTCCGGGTGCGGTCTCGGAAAATCGTATCGGCAAACGGATCGTTCCCCGAAGAACTACCAGTAACCTCTAATTCGAGATATTCACATCAGCCGCATCCACAGTACCGCGTATAGACACACATGTGTCCCTTCGGGATCACAATGTGGGTGGAAAGAAGCATGAAATATTCCATTTTTTCGGCTTTGACGGCGCCCCGTGCGATTATACCACTCTCGGCCGGTCGTGCCGCTGCCCGTAACGTGGGTATCGAATTGATATTACTCGGCACAGGGAGTGCAGGTGCAGCCGAAATGCCGGCGAAATAGTATAGGTGGGAGGAGTCGAACGCGGCATCTACATCTTGAATGAAAATCTGCTCTTAAAGTGACGAAGGCTCAGATCACGTCCATAGTCGACATCGACTCCGGGTATTGCATCCCTGTGATCGGCGAGCAACGTGATCGCTTCGGCCACGGCGAAGAGGTCCTGATCCTCGTAAGCGAGGCGGGGCACCGCAGCCCTCACGTAGTTGAAGCGTGGATCCGGAGGTGTCTCCCGCTCTCCATCGAAGGCGCCGAACGCGTATGTGCCAAGCTCACAGACACGGTGCCCGGCGATCAAGAGAAGCGCGGCGAACGATATTCCCTGGAAATCCTCATCCCGGGCGGTGTCCCCGAACAGTTTGTCCATATCGATGTAGACGGCGCTCCCGCCGATCGGCCTGATTACGGGAATTCCGTTCATCGCGAGCCGCTCACCGAAGCGTTCCACCTGAGTGATGCGCGCATCGAGGTAATCCTGTCTCGTGACGACTCTCAACCCTTGCACGATTCCTTTGATGTCGCGTCCGGCCAATCCGCCGTATGTCGGGTGTCCCTCCGTCATGATCTGGAAGTTGGTCAGTTCCTCGCGGAAATGCGGAAAGGCGTGGAGAAAATGCCCGTCCTCCCTGAGGAGCAGGGCACCGCCCATATTTACGAGACCGTCCTTCTTGAGACTGATATGGAAACCGTCGACTTGTTCGAACATCTCGTGGACGATACGCGGAATCGGCACGTCACGGTAACCCTCTTCACGATGCTGTATGAACCATGCGTTCTCGGCGAACCGGCACGCATCGAAGAAGAATGGAATTGCGTGCTTCGTGGTTATCTCACGAATCCGCTTTATGTTTGCCATCGACACGGGCTGGCCGGCGCTCGTGTTGTTCGTGACGGTCACATAGACGAGCGGGACTCGATCCCTCTCGCACTCCAAGAGGTTCTCGAGCTCATCGAGGGCCATGTTGCCTCGGAAGGGAAAACTCTCGTCACCGGCGATATGCTCCCTGCACGGAAGATTCAGCGGTATGAGATTCTTGTCCGCGATGTTTCCCTCGGTGGTGTCGAAGTGTGAGTTGCTCGGAATGATAAAGTATGGTTTTTCGGAGCCGTGCGAACGCGCGGAAATCGACTTCACCCTCGACTCGATCCTCACGCGCAGCTCGGGAAGTAGTGCCTCCGAAAGTGTTCCACTCCCCTGCCGCGCGCGCTCTCCCAGCTTCCGTGAGAGTATCGTAAAGATCGCGTTCTCGACTGCCCTGCCCTGATGGAAGATAAATAGATTCTCATCGATACCGCTTCGATCGGGCTGTTTCCACAAGGAGCCGAACGTTTCGACAATTTGGGATTTCAGCTCGAAATACCCCGCATTCGATCCATACGCCTCGTCGCCGAGAAGCATCGCGGCCCACTGTCCCATCGTCATGGTCGTCGTACCCGAATCGGAGAGAAGATCACAGCCCGGAATGAGATCGGCCCTGAAGAGAAAAACGTTCAGACCGGCCTCCTTTATAAGAATCTCCCGCCGCTTCTCGAAATCCAGGATCGAACAATTCCTGAAACTCACCGCTGCGTTCCGATACGGGCGCGGCATAAAGTACCGTGCGAACTCGTTGCTCCGGCCATACAATTCACGGAACTTCCCGATAAAAAAATCGATCCGATCAGCCATCAACCGCCCTCCCTCCGTGGCATGTTCATCACGTCTCTCGCCTCATCGAGGGTGGCGTGAGCGATCTCCCTCGCTTTCAATGCCCCTTCGCACAAGATTTCGTCGATGCGCCCAGGGTCTTTCCGAAGCTCCTCACGCCTCTGCCTGATGGGACGGAGGGCATCATTCATCTTATCCGCAAGCGCCATCTTGCAATCGACGCACCCGCGCTCGCCCTTCTCGCATTCGGAACGGACAACCTCCACTTCCGGCTTGTTGTATATGCCGTGAAATGCGAACACCACGCATCCGTCGGGGTGTCCCGCGTCGTTCTTCCGTATTTTCTTGGGATCGGTGAACATGCTTTTCACCTTCCGCGTTGTCTCATCATCGGTAAAGGACAGCGCGATGTAGTTGCCGGCGCTCTTGCTCATCTTGCGTTCGACGCTGTCGAGGCCGGGCACCTTCGGAACCTCCGTAAGGAGGGTCTCCGTGATCGGAAACACCGGTTTGCCGTACAGGCTGTTGAAGCGCTGCGCGAGATCCCTCGTCATGTTGACATGCGCCTCCTGATCCTTACCGACCGGCACGTAATCCCCCTTGTAGGCGAGAATGTCGGCCGATTGAAGGGTCGGATACCCGAGAAGACCGTAGCTGGGATTTTCGATCTTGTACCCGAGGACCATTTCCTTGTATGTCGGATTACGCTCGAGCCAGCCGAGAGGAGTGATCATCGAGAACAACAGGTGCAGCTCGGCCACCTCCGGGACATGGGACTGCACGAACATTACGCATTTCTCCGGATCGAGCCCCGCGGACACCCAGTCGATCGCCATCTCCCTTACCTTGTCCCTCAGTGCGCCGACATTCTCGTATCCCACCGCATCCCCACCGCCCGGTGTCGTGAGAGCGTGCCAGTCGACGATGAAGTAGTAACATTCATACTCATCCTGCAGGCGAACCCAGTTATTCAGGGCTCCCAGCAGATTCCCGAGATGCAGGCTGCCCGTCGGCCGCATGCCGCTTGTCACTCTTTTCTTCGGCATCCACTCTCTCCTCGCGACGTCGGCCGTACCATGTAACAACGAGAACCGCATGCATGGCAAACAAAAAATAGGGGTGGCAGGACTCGAACCCGCAGCCACCGGTTTTGGAGACCGGTGCTCTAGCCACTTGAGCTACACCCCTATGCGAAACCGACTCATGTAAAGATACAAATACACGAATCCAATATTGAAAGTCAAGCCCTTTGCTGTACCGGTGGAGCGGAGGGGAGGCACCACCCCGGTGTTGATAACGGATCGGTGCCGCCTCGATGATCCGATATTGACCCTTTGGAGGCATCATGCTATAGTGCACTACATATTTTCATGTCGTGCCGGCTGAATCGGCTCGCCCGCTCGAACCCGGTCGAAGCTGCAGCCGCGAAAAGCAGTTCTTCGCTGCATGACGGAGGTTTATTATGATCAATGGTATTCCAAAAATCGACATGCCTCAAAACGAACCGGTATATGCCTACGAGCCCGGTTCGCGTATCAGGGAGGAGCTGAAACGTCGGCTCCGCCAGCTCGCCAACAAGAAAATCGACATCCCGTGCGTGATCGGTGGCCGGAACGTGCGCACCGGCAAAATCGGGTACTGCCGTATCCCGCACGATCACCAGCACATCATCGGCACCTATCACAAGGCCGGCAATAAGGAAGTGGAGGCGGCCGTCAGGGCGGCCCGCCGGGCGAAGCCCGAGTGGTCGCGTATGCCGTGGGAGGCGCGGGCCGCGATCTTTTTCAAGGCGGCGGACCTCCTGGCGGGTGAATTCAGGATGACAATCAATGCAGCGACGATGCTCGGACAGAGCAAGACCGCGTTCCAGGCCGAGATCGACTCCGCCTGCGAGCTCATTGATTTCTTCCGATTCAACGCCTTCTTCATGAAGCAGATACTCGAATCACAGCCGGAATCGGCCGCGGGCATGTGGAACATGTCCGAGGCGCGGCCGCTCGATGGATTCGTTTTCGCCGTCACGCCGTTCAACTTCACCTCGATCGCGGGCAACCTGCCGACGGCGCCGGCGATGATGGGCAACACGGTCATCTGGAAACCGGCGTCGAGCGCGGTCTACTCGGCGCACTACCTCATGAAGCTGCTGAAGAGGGCCGGACTCCCCGACGGCGTGATCAACATGATCCCGGGACCCGGCTCC
>CBFCXB010000008.1:0-19056 GCA_965601905.1 uncultured bacterium
CCGCCGCCGGGGATAGCCACCAAGCCGCCACCGGGGATGCCCGTCACGCCGCCGCCGCTGCCGTCCACGGCACCGGTATCGACAACTCCGGCGCCGGACAACGGAAGTGGGGTAAACGTCGAGGCGGAGCCTTCGATGGCGGCGAAGGATTTACCCGGATCTTCAGCTTTGGAGCGCATGAGGGGAAAATCCGCTCGACGGTTACCCGAGGGGGCAAGATCTATGAGCTGCTCTCCCTCGATCCCCAGTCCGTAGAAACCGGTGTCGCCGGGGATCAGGGAATCCGGCAGCGAAGAAGGATCGATCCTGACGATATGGGCGCCCTCGACGACGCCGGGGATCGAGTAGAGTCCCGCTGAATCGGTCACGGCGTAGGTGCCGTCCTCCATGAATACCGATACATTCGCAATTCCCTTTTCGTCCGCGCCGCGCGAGCCGTCGCCGTCATGGTCCTCGAAGACGGTTCCGAAGATGATGCCGCGCCGCGTGAAGATCCCCTCGACGATGCGCACGGAGGCGGCCGCCGGACCGTCGGAGACCTTTTCACCGAACTCCGAGACGCCGTACACCCACGCTCTGCTGACGAGCCGATCCCGCTCCTGCCCGGCCTTGACACGCGCGCGGAACACGACGCGGTGTTTCTCCCCCGGCTCGAGCCGTTCAAGGGACCACCGGAGGAGATTCCCCTCTATCGCGGGTGAATCGCTGCCCCCGGCGAATCCGAGGCCCGATGAGAGATTCTCGACGAGCTCGATGCTGTCAATCACCGTCTCGTCGGTCAGATTCTCGACGGTGACGATGTAGCTCAAGACATCACCGACCAATGCCGTCGGTTCCCTGATCGACTGGGTGACAGAGATGAGCGGCACATCGGTCTTGACCAGAACATCCTGGACAAAATCGCGCGAATCGGGTACGACGAGGGAGCGCACCTCGACCATGAATGCCAGCTCCCGCCCGCTGAAGCGCCGGAGCTGCTCCGGCCCGGCGTTGAATCTCAGGCCGACGATGCACGAGCGGTCGCGGGAGAGCACGTGACCCCGCGCGGTGAAACCGGACGCGCTTCCGAGAAGCGCGTCGGTCGTATCGACGAAATGCACCTCCCAGTCGCCGGGAATGACCGATGAATCGGCAAGGGCGATACCCAGGGTGTCGGTGAAGTTCCCCGAGTTCAAGATCTCGTGCCAGAAGGTGCAGGTGGTATCGCCTCCTTCGATGAGCACGGTGACACAGTCATCCGGCGTACCGCTCTCCGCGGTAGGATTTCCGACCGGCCCGATGGCGAGCACGCTCACCCGTCCGACCATGACGGTGACCTCGCCCGACATCGTGCGGTACAACAGAGCGTCCCCGCCCATGTAATCGGCCGAAGCCTCGTTCGGCATCTCACCCCACGAACGGTCGGGCCGCACCGTAACGGTAAACGAGAGTTCCCCCCCACCGCCCGGTTCGAGGCGATCGAGATGCAACCGCACTCCCTTGACGCGACCAGCCGGCGGCTCCATATCCGTCCACACCCCGGAGGCGCCGTCGTAGAAATCGAACGCGCCCGCCACGGTGGCCGTAATCGATCCGGTCAGGTAATCGGAACCCACGCACATGCCGTCATTATCGATGAAATCGGTGATGTACACATCGGTCGCCGCACGCTCTCCCGCATTGGAGAAGGTGATCGTGTAGGTGACATCCTCCCCCGGGAGAACATCGCTGACATCCGGTGCCAGCGAGAGCGCGACGCGCGCCTCCTCCCGCGCGACGATGCGGACGACGTTCCCCTCGTCGAAAGAGACCGTATCGGTGCGCGAGCGCGCGGTCAGATCGAGATGGGCGGTCTCGCCGCCGACAAGCCCGGCGGGGAGCTCCGCGGCGAGGACGAGGGCAGCGCTCTCCCCGATTCCGAGCGGACCGACCTCCGTCACGACACCCTCGCCCGGATCGATCAGGCTATCGCCGTCGACGTCGAGATATACCGCGGCCGAGGCGGGAACGAAGCTCGACGGGCTCAAAGGAACGACTTCCAGCGCGTAGCTGTCCGCCGTATTTCCCGGATTGGTCAGAAGGTACGGAAATGCCGCGATCTCCCCGCTGAACGCACGTCCGACGGCCGCCGGCGCATCCGCCGTCCCGTCCGGCACCAGCACGGCACCGTGGACGGGAGCGACCTGGAGGGATACCTCGTTCGAAACGACACTGAGCTCATGTCCATTTTCTTCGTATGTCGCCAGCGATTGACTGGATATGACGACACCGGCCGGTGGCATCTCCCCGTAGGCCGGTGTCGGTATGGACAGAATGCGAACGAACAGCCACAGAAATAGGACGAGCCACCCCCGCAACTTCCTGCTCGATTCATTTTTTTTCTGCACTGTTCGCTTCACGGCGCCGCCTCGCCGATCCATTCTTCCGTTTATGCCGTTCAATAAATCATAATCTCTTTAATATCAATCGATTATGCTGTTCCTTGTGCCTTCTTTTCCACCGTACCGTTTAATACTGAATTAGAGGTCGATCCCGGAGTCGAGACCCACCTCTAATTCCATTATTTTCAATGTCGTATGGTGGGGCGGAACATCGTCCGCCCCACCATAACCAAGGAGACATGCAATCTCACTCGGCGATGATTCTTACATCAAAGCTGACGCCGTCGCCCGTGCCGACGCCGCCCGCCAGCGTGCCGTTCAGCGTCCACCTGATGTTCGTCACATTGGCATCGTAACCGGCCGGAGCGCCACCGCCGCCGTCCACCGGCGCGTAGATCCACGTCGTGCCGCCGTTGTCGGAGAACTCGGTATTGATCCCGATGATGCCCGCGGCGAATATCCCGTTGGACTCGGAGTTAAACCGGAACTGCGTCCATGCCGGAATGGCATCGTAGATAACGATCGCCATCAGATCGGCCGTACCGACGTTGGAATAGTCGGTCCGGTACGTCAGCACCGTACCGGGCGTCTGGTTTCCGGCCGGGTTGACCGACTTCGTGAGCACCAGGTTTCCCGCCACGATCGTCGTGATATCCACCGCGCTGTCGGTAGCGGCGGTGGCGTTACCGGTAACCGTGATCGTTCCGGTCTCCACCGTTCCCATCGGAACACCGCCCGGTATCGACACCTGGACGATGATGTCCTGAAACGCACCGGAAACGAGGGTGACCGACACGATCGGATTGTTGGCCAGATCGAAGAAGGCATAGCTCCAGACATTGGAGCTCACCGCGCTCAGTATGAAGGTGTCGTCCACGTTCCCCGTATTCGTCACGGTGTGCGTGTACCGTACGGTACCGCCCGCCGTGCCGGTGCCGTTCCGGTCGGGAGCGATCGTCACGGATGCCGCCGTGTTGATCGTCACCGTATCGATGATCTCATCGAATACGGCCGGATTCATGGCCGAGGTGGCTTGGAATGTTACATTGTTTACGCCCGGAATCTCTCCCGCGGGAATCGCCACGCGGGCGATCGCGTGGGCCTCGCCGCCGGCCGGAACGGACCCGATATTGGCGATCGGGGTGAGCTCCGGAACGTCGAGGATGCCGTTATCGTTTGTATCCTCGTAGTAGGTAACGGTCCAGCCAGCCGGGAAGGTCGCCGAGAGGTCGTAACTGTCGCTCGATCCGCCGGTGTTGATCACGTCGAGTGCGAAGTCGACGTTGGTGCCGGGATCGGCATTCTGGTTGACCGGGGCATTGTTCGTGCCCGGAACGCCGTCATAGTTTCCGATATCGACGGAGGCCGGGACGACCAGGGTGATCACGTCGGTCGTCAGGTTCGACTCGGCCGGAGTGTTCGTCGAGACGGCGCTGACCACTGCGTTGTACGGGCCGCCCGCGGCAACGGTGCCGGGAATCGTGATCCGGACGATGAAGTTTTTGGTCTCGCCGGGATTGAGCGTTCCGACGTCGGGAATACCATCGCCGCCGGTGCCGAGGGGGGTCACCGTGTCATTCTGGATGAACTGGACAATCCAGCCGCCGGGAATCGTCGAGGCGCCGTCCAGGACGATATTGATCTCGTCGGGGGCGTTGCCGTCGTTACGAACCGTATTGACAAAATCGATCGTCGTGTTGGCGTACGCCATTGCGATCGCCTGCGAATCGTCATCATAGTTGGGAGGCGTTCCCGCATCGGGCACGCCGTTCGGGCCGACGAGCACCTCGGCCAGGACGTTCACGTTGATCTGCGTGTTGTTCGTCGTGACGATCGTCGGATCGGGCAATCCGGGATTGTTGTCGACGAACGCCACGGCGCCGTCATTATTGATGATGCCGGCAGGCATATCGATCGGCACGTCGAGATCGTACGCGAAACTGTAGTTCTGTCCTATCGTCAGATCGCCGTTCGTGATGTACGCGATGGCGATATCGCCGGCCGCGGCCGTCGTCGACCACGCCCATGTCTCGGGCGAGCCGGCGGTCGGGCTCCCGGTGGGCAGGTACAGAATCTGTCCGCCGGCCGGGGCGACGGCGGGGGCGCCTGAGAGCGCCAGCGGCGCGCTGGTCGAGGGATTCACCGGCAGGATGTCGTAGATCAGGACGCCGGTGAACGCGCCGACCGTTACGCCGTGCGCGTCGTCGTTACCGACATTGGCGCCGCTGATCGTATACGTAACGGGATTGCCGGGATCGACATTGGCCGGCAGGCCCGACATGGCCGCGGTGAGCGCCGCATCGCTCACAACCGTGGTCAGGTGGTAGTTGCGCGTGTCCACCTGGGCCGCATCGCCGACGGAGGTTCCCTGGACGCCGACATAGGCGACCTCACTGGCCACCGCGGTCGGCGGCACCTGGTAGGACACCAAGAGGTTGACCGTCGTCCCCATATTAATGGGTCCCAGGTTGCCCGGCGCACCGCCCGCCGAGATGACAGGCTCTCCGCCGTCCAGCACACCGTTTCCGTTCATGTCATAATAGATCGTGATATCGCCGATGCCGAGCGTCATCGTCGTATTCGCCCCGTCGAGGAGCGGCTCGATCGTGTACGTGTCGGCGTCGTTACCGGTGTTTGTCAGGTTGTAACTGAAATAGACGGTCTGTCCCGGTATTGCCGTCTGGTTCATCGCCGGGACCACCGGCGGCGTCTCGCCCGAATCATCGGGGAGAATCGAGACACCGTACACCGGGAGCACGATCGTCGTGACCTGGTTCGAGGTCGCCGTGTACGTGGTCCCGAGCAGATCCTGGAACGTGGCCGAGGCCTGGTTCTGGATCGTCGTGCCTGCGGGGGTCTGCGCCCCGGCGGACGCCGAGACGAGCAGCACCGCAAGCACCAGGGCCGGTAACAGCAACCCTGCTGGTCTTCGTAGTTTCATTTGAAACCACCGTTCCTTTCTTTCCTCTCGGCACCGGGTTATCGGGCGTAACAACCGAAAAATCGCCCTCCGCGCTCGATGCCGGAAAGACACTCAACTAACCTCGTACCTGTGGAGTCCGATCGCTCACTTTACCTGCACGCGGTACGATACAGACACCTGCCGGCCGACATCGAGCGTCCCGTCCATCATCCACTTGACATGCGAGATCATGTCTGGAGTGGCGGCACGTTCCTCCTCCTGTCCATTCTCATTCACAACGACATAGGCGACGGGATACTCGTGATAGGTCTTCCCGTCATCGATGCTGAACAGGGGACGGAGCCCATCGATATCGGTCGCCGTCCGATCAAGGTAAACAGTGCCAGCGGGTACGGGGCCGACGAGGTTGACACCCGAAGCTGCAACGTTCCCGGAGTTCCGGTACTTCAGGGTGTATTCCACCGTGTCGTTGGGATATACTTTCTCCGCCGGCACTGCAATCTCGCGGTTATTCTCGTCGCGGATGATCTTGCGCGCCTCCATCTCACCGGTTAGGTTGGGCCCCTGCCCGAATGCAGGGGAGGCGGTGGCGAAAACGACGAGTAGAAGAACCGCACCTCTAAGACTCCTCATCTATTCCTCCTTCACTCGTTGCCCGGCGTCCTTCGATCGCTTGTATCGACGATCGCGCGGCCGCCGAAGCACCTCTTCAGTTATGCAGCGTTCCCTGGCCACGAAATCCGGCGACCGGCCCTCTCCCGGACCATGCACGATCCCGGTTAAGCGGCTGCCGGGCAAATTGTTTGGATAGTTCACGGCGTATCTCCAGGGCCCGCTACAGCTCTTTTCAGAATCCAACCGGGTGGCATAGGACGTTCCAGGCGATAAGACCAAAGTCACTATTCAGGACAGCAGAAAGGGACAAAAAGGGGACTTTCGTCTCAAGTCTTTTGAACTACTTTGAGTTAGCACGCTCTAAACAACGGGGGAAAATGAGAAAACGATGGGAAGCATGGGTAACGAGGAGGAACAATGGGACACTATCCGGGACAGGAGACCATCGTCTTTCGCAAGAGCTGGCATGCAAAATGCGAACGCCGGGCGGAAGAGGCGCGTCGCCCCGAGCAGGCGGCTCCGGCTTACATACAAACGCCGGGCGGAGACTCTGGGATACGGTTCCCGCCCGGCGCCAATGGATTGATCTTTGCTCGCGACAGGTTATTCCTTCGACAAGTATTTGTCGGGGTACACCTTGAATGCCTTCATATTCTCCTCGGAATTGAAGTAATATTCGACATCCTTGTAGACGTAGTAGTACGGCGTCTTCGCTATATCGACCGGTTTCTTGTCGACAGGATCAAAGAGTGATGCCTTCATGCCGGTCCTCGGCTTCTCCACCCGTTTGGAGTCGTTCGCCGATTCCTCCTTCTTGGAACAACCGACTGCCATGACCAGTGTGAACGCAAGCATGCACATCAAGCAGATAACAAGCACCTTCTTCATTCCGTAACCTCCATTATGGGTTCCCGATAGAATTCATGCCGTGCGACCAAGCATCGAAAACGTCCGCACGGAGCATACCCCCTGGGGTGTACGCGCTCCGCGCAGCCAGTCCTCACCTTCCCACCACGGTATGGACGTGTGGCGACAATAGCAGATTTTGAAATAACGGTCAAGCACTGTGCTGTTGATTCTGTGGTGTTGATTCTGCGGTTCAGACACTGTAGGCGTATTTTCGGCCGGTTGTGCCGGCGCCGGGGGATAAGACGTGATAATCGCGGACGGCAGGATTACAGTGTTGACTGGCACTGCGAGAGCGTTTACATGTTACGGTGCATCGCATATCGATTCCGGTATAGGCACACGGGAGGTGTCCGAACATTGAAGAGCACCAGCGGAAAAAAGAAGACGCGAACATCGAAGAAGCGGGCGGGGGGCACGACGATCACATATGATCCGGGAAAGGTCAAGCGGATCGCCATCCTCACGGGCGGCGGGGACTGTCCGGGGCTGAACGCCGTGATCCGCGGCGTCGTGCGCGCCGCCGTCTTGAAGCACGGGTGGGATGTGTACGGGATACTCGACGGCTTCGACGGGCTGCTGAAGACCAACATGTACCGCCGTCTCACATCGAAGGACGTGCGCGGTCTCCAGGTCCGCGGCGGGACGATCCTGGGGACGTCGAACCGCGGCAACCCTTTGAATTATCCGGTGAAAAAGGGCGGCACAACGGTGCACATGGACGTTACCGACGAGATCGTGAAGAATTTCAAGAGAATGAAACTCGATTGTCTGATCGCCGTCGGCGGGGATGGGACGATGAAGATCACCCAGGCGCTGTACGAGAAGGGCGTTCCGGTCGTCGGCGTTCCCAAGACGATCGACAACGATCTCGGCGCGACCGATGTGACGTTCGGATACAACAGCGCCGTCACATGCGCCACGGAGGCGCTCGACAAGCTGCACACGACGGCCGAGAGCCACCACCGGATTCTCGTTCTCGAGGTGATGGGGCGGGACTGCGGTTGGATCGCCCTCGAGGCGGGGATCGCCGGCGGGGCCGATGTGATCCTTATCCCCGAGATCCCCTTCGACCTCGGCGCGGTCTGCAAGCATATCCAGCGGCGCAAGGCCACGGGGAGCAGGTTCAGCATCGTCGTCGTCGCCGAGGGGGCCTACCCCGCGGGCGGCTCGAAGATTTACGAAAGGGAACCGGGCCCGGACGGCACGCCGGGACGTCTCGGGGGGATCGCCCGCTGGGTGGCGGAGCGGATCGGCCTCTGCACATTTCTCGACACGCGGGTGGCGGTGCTGGGGCACCTCCAGCGTGGTGGATCGCCCACGACGTTCGACCGGATCCTCGCAACGCGATTCGGCGTCGAGGCGGTGAACCTCATTGCCGAGGGGCATATCGGCGAGATGGTCTGCCTGCGGGGAAGAAGTATCAAGCACGGTTCGATAAAGAGAGCTATCCGCCGGCTCAAGCGGGTCAATCCGAAGGGGCAGGTCGTGGCGACGGCCGAAGCGCTGGGGATCACGCTGGGGCGGCCGGAGTAAGGGCGTCGTCCAGAGCGAGAGGGATGAATCGCCGGCCGGCGATTGAGCACGCCGCGCCGGGCGGGTGGCGCCACGCTGCCGGTTCGTCCCGGCGCACGGGCGCGAGGAGTTATGAAGGGATACTACTTCTTCTCCCCGCCCTCTTTCTGCTTCCGGTACTTCGCCCACTCCTCCTTCTTGAGTTCGCTGCGGCGTATCTTGCCGCTGACCGTTTTCGGGAGAGATTTCACGTACTCGATCTCCCGCGGGTACTTGTAGGGGGCCGTCACCTGCTTGACATGATCCTGCAGTTCCTTGGTCAGCTCATCGCCCGCCTCGAAATCCTCCGCAAGGATCACGAACGCCTTGACGATCTCGCCGCGCACCTCTTCCGGGGCCGCGATCACCGCCGCCTCGGCAACGGCGGGATGCTCGAGAAGCGCGCTCTCGACCTCGAACGGGCCGATCCGGTACCCGGACGAGAGAATGACGTCGTCGGCGCGTCCCACGAACCAGAAGTAGCCGTCCCCGTCGCGGTACGCCTTGTCGCCGGTGTAGTAGTAATCGCCCTGAAAAACGCTCGCCGTCTCCTCCGGTTTCTTCCAGTACTCCTTGAAGAGGCCCACCGGACGGTTCGGCTTCACCTTGACGGCGACATACCCCTCCTCGCCGACCGGCGCTTCCTTGCCCTCATCGTCCAGCACGCGCACGTCGAAGCCCGGTGCCGGCAGCCCCATAGAGCCGATCTTGACCGGTTTGCACCGGAAGCTGGCGCACAGGTTGACCGTTTCGGTCTGGCCGTATCCATCGTAGATCGTGAGCCCCGTCGCGTCCTGCCAGATCCGTATGATCTCGGGATTGAGCGGCTCGCCGGCGCTCATGCAGTGGCGGAGTGATGAGAGATCGTACTCCTCCAGGTGAAACTGCGCGAACATCCGGTAGGCGGTGGGCGGCGCGCAGAAGGTGGTGACGCCCTGCCCCTCGATCAGCCGGAGCGTGAGCTTCGCGTCGAACTTGCCACGCGATGCATGATTGAAAACCGTCGCGCCGGCGGCCATCTGGCCGAAGAGGCTCCCCCACGCCGCCTTGGCCCAGCCCGTATCGGTCACGGTCCAGTGGAGATCGGTGGCCTTGAGATCCTGCCAGAAGGTCGCGGTGATCCGGTGGCCGAGGGCGTACGAGGCCTGCGTGTGGATCACCATCTTGGGGTACGAGACCGTACCCGATGTGAAGTAGATCAGCATCGGATCGTCGCTGCGCGTCTTCTCGACATCATCGAGGATCGGCGATGCCTTTTCCATAGCCTCCGCCCACTGGATCCACCCGCGACGGTGCCCCGTCGCGAGTATGCAGGCCTTGAGGCCCGGGCAGCGATCCATCGCCTCTTCGACCTTCGAGGCGTCCTGTATATCGGTGATAATGCCGACCGCATCCGATTCGTTGGCGCGGTAGCGGATATCCTTCGCCGTCAGAAGCGTCGTGGAGGGAATCGGAACCACACCGAGCTTGATCATACCGATCATCGCGATGTACCACTGGGGCATCCAGTGAAGCATGAGGAGCATGCGGTCGCCCTTCTTTATTCCATGCTCCCGCAGCACGTTGGCGAACCGGTTCGACTGCATCTTCAGCTCGTAGAAGGTACGCTTATTGACGATCTCGCCCTCCTCGTCGGCGATCATGAAGGCGAGCTTGGTCCGGTCGTCGGCCCACCGGTCGACGACGTCGAAGCCGAAGTTGAAGTGCTCGGGCACATCGATACTGAAATCCGCGCGCGCCCTCTCGTAGTCCGTCATGTTCGGCGGAGGCAGCACTCTGTCGTTCATCACAACACTCCCGTTTGAAAAGTGTAGAATAAAGGAATATCGATCCGGCTGCGCGATACCGCGCGCCGTCAGAAGATGTACCGAACGCCGAGGCCCCCGTTGAAGCTCCCCTCCGTCTCGGGTGCGAAATCGACGATCGGGGCGAGCTCGAAGAAGAATGCCACCGGCACACCCGCGGGTATGTACTCCAAGCCCACCGACAGCCGCAGCCCCACGCGCGAGTCGTCATCCTCCAGACGCACCCGGCCGCCGATGCCGAAGTAGACCGGAAGGTCGCCCTCGTCTATGTCAAAGATTTCGAAGTTGTGAAATAGATAATCGCCGTGCAGATGCACGTGGCCTTTGTCGCCGAAGGACCACGCGATACCAATATCGATCGCCGTGTTCCACTTCGTCCAAAACTTTGCGCTGAACCCGGTCGGTTCGCCGAGTATGATCCCGGCCTCCCAATCGCCCGCGTCGACCTCCTGTATCTGCGCGTGGACCGTGGGAGCGACCACGAAGACCATACCGACGACGAGAGAGGCGAGAACGAACGTCCAACGTTTAACCATCACCTTTTCCTCCTTATCGGCACAAGTACGAATCGATATGCGGGAGCCAGAAACAGTACACACGAAAACACAAGGAAGATCGCATCCTCGATGAGTTTTCTCCATGCGTAGGTTACACCGAACCCGCATCCGCAGTCGAAGAATATCTTGTTGAATGCGGTTCCCTCGGCGTTCATGATACCGATCGTCCGGTACAGCACCACGACAAGAAACGCGGCGTTCAGGATGAGAAGAATGAACGCCGAGCCGCGGAGAAATATCCCGGTGATCATCGAAATGCCGCAGAGGATCTCGACCCAAGGCAGCAAGACCGCCGCCGTGTAGAGAAGCGGTCCCCTGTCGATAATCCCGTACATCCTTATCTCGTCGGCGAACATGAGGGGCTTGCCGGTTTTCTGGAGGCCGGCGTAGATGAAAACGCCCGCCAGGATCAGGCGGAATGCGAGGAGCACGTATGGATTGTACAGTATGCTGCCGCGGCCCGGCCCGGTCTCGGAGCCCCCGGTCGCGCTCGCGATCCCCGGGGCGAAGAGGCACTCCCGCCAGCCCGGCCCGTCCTGCATTTCACCTGAATCCCGCATCGATCGATAACTCCTGTTCGTAGTTTCCGGTTCACGGCTCGCGGTGCGCGGCCGCATTACATCCCCGGGGATCCCATCTCAACGGGAAGCCCCGCCGCGATCCATTCATCGTATCCTCCCTTGAATACGAGAAGGTTGGTGTATCCCATCGCGTACAGCTCCCTGGCGAGGAGCTCCGAGTCCTCGCACGCCGGTCCCGTACAGTACAGGGCGATCTCGCTATCCGGCTCTATCAGTGACAGCACCCCGTCCAGGTAACGGGGCATCTCGTAGTAATCGAGGAGTACGGCGGATTGAATGTGACCGTCCTCGTACTCGCCCGGTGTCCGGGCGTCGATGACCATCCCCCCCGATTCGACGATCTCACGCATCCGCTCGAGACCGATGACCCTGATCCCTTCCGTCCCGGTGTCGTTATGCTCCTCGACCACCGGTACGTCGGCTATCTTTCTGAACGGGTTTATCCCGTTCACCGACAGGGCGTTGTGGGCGAATGCGACAACGAATCCGATAACGATGATTACCCCCGCCTGAGCGGCGGCATACTTCAGCCGTTCCATAGCAGTCAATATAACCCGGCCTCCATGAAAATGCAATAACAGCCCGGACGGCGCCGGAGTTCAATACATGCTCTGTAACAACTTGCGGAAGAAAAGGTTCCGGCGCCACTGCGGTTTACGCTGGCATGACATGCGGCAAGGCGGGCCAGGGCGCGGGTCGCGATCGTTCCGGCGCCACGGCGGTTTACGCTGGCATGACATGCGGCAAGGCGCCGGTTGGGGGTGGCGCCGGGACGTCCGAACCTGCTACAATGCACTCCCGTCGACAAGGAGTCATCGTGAAAAAGAGCGGGACAAACGCGACACAGGTCCTCCGGGTATTCAAGAAGCTCTATCCGAACCCGCATCACTACCTCAGGTTCGAGAATCCCTTCCAGCTCCTCGTCGCGACGATCCTCTCGGCGCAGTGCACCGACGAGAAGGTGAACGAGGTCACATCGGGGCTGTTCGACCACTACCCCGGCCCGGGGGATTTTATCCGGGCCCGCCACGAGGAGATCGAGGAGGCCGTGCGGCCGACCGGATTCTTCCGGAACAAGGCCAGATCGATCAGGGGGGCATCGGAAGCGATCACGGTGCGCTTCGGCGGCGAGGTGCCGCGGACGATGGAGGAACTCGTCTCCCTTCCCGGCGTTGCGCGAAAGTCGGCCAATGCGATCCTCCAGCACGGCTTCAAGAAGGTCGAGGGGATCGTCGTCGACACCCACGTGATCCGCCTCGCGAAGCGACTCGGGTGGACGGCCGAGAAGGACCCGGTCAAGATCGAGCGCGACCTGATGGCGCTTTTCGACCGGAGCGAGTGGCGGTGGATCCCGTTCTACATCAAGAACCACGGGCGGGCCGTCTGCAAGGCTCCGGTGCCGAAGTGCGGGGAGTGCACGGTGGCCGTCCTCTGCCCGTCGGCGCTGATCGAGCCGCCGGAGAAGGAGCCGCCGCAGGGGACGACGAAGCGCACGGCGCGGCGCGGGGCGGGAGGGCGAAGCGCACGGCGGGGAGCACCAAGAAAAAGCCGTCGAAGAAAAAATCTTGATATGCGGGAATGAGCAGCGCATGAACGATCAAACGCAATACTCGATCATAACGATCGATCCGACCGAGTTCGATATCGGCCCGGATGCACCGCTGCGCGTCCGGCGGCACCTCCCGGGGGAGCCGGGCGAGAACGAATCGGATCGTCAGCTCACAGAATCGATTCTCCTGCACGGTATGCTCCAGCCGCCATTATTAGTACACTTGACCGATGCGTCCCATGGTAAACCGCTTCTCGTCCAGGGATTCCGCCGCGTGGCCGCCGCGCAAGCCGCCGAAATCAGCCGCGTCGACGCCGTACTCCGCACCGCCGGGCCGGAGCGAAGCATCGCCGTTCTTCTCTGGTGGCTCGCGGGGATCGCCTTCGGTGAACCGCTCTCCAACCTCGAACGGATTCTTCTCATAGAAAAGGCATACGCATTCACCAAAGATGTGCCGCTCGAACCACTGTCGGCGGCGTACGGCAAAACGCTTTCCGCGGCGCATCTGAAAAGCCTCCGGAACATTCTCGAGCTGGACGATCCGGTTCTCGAGGCCCTCCACCGAGGCCGGGTCTCGACGGGCGATCTGCTCCAGCTCATCGAGCACCCTGCCGTCGATACGAGCGGGGCCGCCGGCTTCCTTGCGGGCGAACGCCTCACGAGGGGCGAGCAGAAGAAGGCGGTGCGCCTCATGCTGAGGATCGGGGACGGCGGCACGAAGAAATGGAAACGGTTCGCCGAATCGTACGCGCCGGGGAGCAGCGCCCTGCTCGTCACGCTCGAGCGCATCTGCCACCCGACATTCACGAGGGACCGCGCGCGCATTGAGAAGATGATCTGCGAGATGCACCTCCCGCCCGGTGTCTCAATCAAACCGCCCGAGAATATGGAAGGCGGCGCCTACCGCCTCCAGATGCCGATCCGTGACGAGGAGGCCTTCAACCGGGCCCTCGAAAAGCTGCAGGCCGCCGTTGATGCGGGAAAGGTGGCCGAACTGATCGAGATCCTGCGCGGCGGGGAAGATTCGTAATTACCTGATCAGGACGGCCTTTCTGCTGAAGGAGATTCCCCCGGCACGGAGAACGTACATGTAGAGGCCGCTCGGAAGGTGCGTCGGCCGCCAGGTGACCTCATGCGCACCGGCCTCCATGCGGCGGTGCACGAGCCGGTCGACCTCGTGCCCCGTCACGTCATAGACGCGCAGGTCGACGGGGCCCTCGCGGTCGAGGGAGAAGCGGATCACCGTCAATGGATTGAACGGATTCGGCACGTTCTGCCGGAGGGCGGCCGCAATCGGCGGTGTGCCGGTGCCCGTCACGCCCGTGATGGCGATCGTATCCCGGTACGTGTAGTGATTGTGCGCGCTGACGCTCAGCTCGATCACATCGATAGTGTCGGGCAGCGGGAGAAGCCGGTGGAGCACGATGTACCCGATCGGTGTCCCGACGCCCAGACCGTAGCAGACGCCGTCGTGGTACAGGACGGCCCTGGAGTCCGGAATAATCGGCGCGAAGAGCTCGATCGATTCGGCGTACCGCTCGATCGAGGCGGGATGCGATACGCTCAGCGATTCGGGCGTGTCGGTCCACGGATCGAGCGCCGGATCGCCGAGCAGATTGATCTGATAGTAATCCCACCGGAACTCCGCGGCGCGGTTCGGGCTGGACAGTGCAATATAGGGGACAAGTTCCTCTTTCGAGCGCCGGTCGGCCTCGCCGAGCGTATGATACCCTTCGGTGAATATGGCATCGTAGAACTCCCGGATGAAGAGGTGCGATGTGCTGTTCGTCGTGCCCGGATCGAGCCAGCCATAGCGGGAGTTGCCGCGGAACGCGACGGCGCCATGCTGGATCTTCAGCATCTTCTCGGCGATGCAGTCGACGTTCGGACAGTAGAAGCCGCGGGTGGAGAAGTTGTCGAACGAGGCGGCGTAGCATCCCGCCGTGGCGGCGATGATGAAATTCGCGCTCACGCCGTCGTTGGTGAATTTATAGTCGGTGACGTCCCGGAGGTAGAACTTCATCGCCATGTCGTACGCGCAGTGCCCCGAGTGGACCACCCAGTGCGTGCCGGCGTTGATCTCCGCGAGCGCCTCGTACTTGTCCCAGTGATAGATATCCCGATCGAAGAGTGCCGTCGTGTCGAAGTCGTCCGGTATGCCACACGTTGTGATATCGTTCTCCGTGCAGAGGCCGACGTACTCCTCGAGCTCGTCTGCGCCCCAGGTCTCTGGGCTCTCCCACAGCCACTCGCCGAGCAGCAGGGCCCTGCGTACCTCACCGGCGACAGGGGCATCCTGGTACAGCATCGTCTTGCCGACGAACCTCTCGACTTCGCCCACCGTCTGCACGCATGCGCGTCCCACCGCGATCTCGGGAAACAGATCCTCCTCCCCCGGCTCGCCCCACCGATCGTCACCGTCGGCGTTCCAGTCCCCGTCGAGCGCGGCGAAGTAGATATCGGCCGGGATGTTATTGTCCTCGGTGAACGAGGAACGGTCGTTGACGGCGCTGTAGAGCCCGCGGTAGGGCACGACCTTGGGATCGCCGGGCGGACCGTCGGCGTCCCCGCCGAGGAGCACGTGCGTGATTCCCCTGTTCACGTACTCGTGCTTGATCGCGGCGCGTATCATCGCCGCCGCATCGATGCGTAGAAAGAAATTTTTCTCGATCTGCTCGACGGTCCGTATGCGTGCGCGGAGGCCCCGCCGCGTGTGAAAGTCGCGCAGCGGGATGAATGCATCGCGCAACGAGTCGCGCGTGACGATGAGATACTCGTAGCAGTCGGCGCTCATCGCGGTGGGCGGCGCGGCGCCGTACACCACGAGGTCGCCGGGATTATCGATGATGGCCGCGACTTGCGCGCGGGTCGCGGAATCGGTGCGCAGCATCTCGAGGGCGCCCGCCGAGGCGCCGGAGCCTTCCGTTTCCACCGTAACCTCGACCTCGCGGTAAAACCCCACTTCTCCGCCCACGGGATGGTACCGCACCGGGCTGAAGCAGCCGACGGCGATCGCATGCCCCCGGCAGTAGTGCGTGGTGAATCTCGAATCGGGCGGCTGCACCCACCGGTCGACGGCGTAGGCCTGTTCCGTGTACAGGAATGCATCCCTCCCACTTTCGCTCTCCTGCGCCTTGACGGGGAGCTGTACCGGGTGGAGCCGGTGCGGCCCGCCGAGCGCCTGCCACCCGCGCCGCTCGATGCGGACGGCGGCCGCCGCCTCACCGGGCGGCAGGAGTATCGCGGCGCCGCGGAAGGGGTATCCCGGCTCGCCTGGCAGGCCGCTCTGAACCGTGGCGGGGAATGTGATACGCGAGAATCCGCGCTGCGATTCTACGACGGTCGGATCATCGAAGCGGTAGGTGACCGATATCTCGCCGGCACTGAGCGCGGCGGGGATAAGCGACACCAGGACGGCGAGCGCCACTGTTACTTCACGCATGCGATCGGCCATGATAATGGACAATACTACTCCGAGCGTATCATCGGGCAACCTTCTGACATACCGTATCGTGCCGTACAGCTGTAGAATGCAGGCGATCGTCGAGGCGACGGCCATGCCGAGCAGATACCGAGGCCCGTTTTCGTTCAGCGGCCCTTTTTCGTTCATGTGACACCTCACGGGCCGGAGTGTATGGCAAAATGCTCCTATTGTAAAGCCAATGCTACTTGAATATCGAGTAATGCGATGGTTTCGAGGCGCCGCGAGTTTGATCGGTGAATCGAGCCAAATCCGTTATCACTCTGAATCCGATATGTTCTTGATCTCCCGTATCATACCGCACGTTCTCTTTCCATGTGTCCAGCTTATCGCGCGAAGCATCAGAGATATACCCTGGCGGTACTATCGCGATACGTTGAATATCATCGACATCGATTCTGAGCACCGTTCCGCCCCAGAACGTATCGTTCGCGAATGAGTCGGGATACTCGATGAACACGGGCAATGAGTCGGAAAGCTCGTACCTGTCGGTCAATTCATGCCTGTATGTCGCATACAGCGCTCCCCCGATTGTGTCGATGCTCGTCGTGTATCTCTGCCTGGGCGATCGATCGTCGCACGTATGCGAAACATCCTTCATGTAGAACGCCGTATCGCCCCACTTTTCTTCCATGACGGAGCAATATTCTCCCGGCAATCCTTTGAGCCGGAGATGAGAAGCAATGGACTCCCTATCCATGGACCCACGTTCTCCGAAACTGAACGCCGTGCAGTATTTCGTCGTGTCGCCTCCGGCGTTGGAATGATCGGTGTGGATAAACAGCAGGCCATTGGTGCAAAGCCGGTCGTTTAAGCGATAGTTCGTGCATATATGAATGAGTCCCTCGATTTCATTGCCGGAGACATCTTCGATCTTGCAGAATGCGAGCGTGGCGAATCCATCCTTCGCCATCGCGTTCGGCCCGGCGGCCGGGAGTAGGATGGCGACAACAAGAAAAACCGCCGCAGTTTTCAATGCAGCCTCCATGTGGTTGCAGGTAGCATATAGCAGGGCGCAGGGCGCCATACTATTCTATGATTACAACAATGTGCTGCGTTTGAAGCGGCTCATCCTCCCACACGCAGCGATATTCCATCGTGCAGCAGATGGTCCCCAGATCCCTTGCCCAATACTTCCATTCCTGAATGAATGGCGCTCCTTCCATTCCGGGATTGGTGTTAGTAACAGTATATTCGAGAAGCTCGACATAATGCTCATCGAATCCCCTCTCGAATTCCCACATGCATCCCGCCGATATCCCCGCCTCTTTGGAAATAATATATGTTGATCCCGGATCGACCCGGATCGTGTCTCCCGCCTCGCATGAGTACCTTGGCCTGGTGATTGTGCTATCCTCATTTGAACAGCCGAGAAAGCAGACCGCGAGAGCAACTGTAACCACCACCGTCGTTATGGATTTCATGCTTCAACCACCTGTAGTGTAAATATATAATTTAATCTTCGTTTGGAAAGATAATATTTAAGGAATTGTACCTCTAGCCCATTCGGAGTTTATGTGCGCGGCGCCGTTTCGTGTATCGACGGATCCCACGATCGTCGGCGATGAGGTCGTCGCAAGGGCCACGTGTCCAAGAATCCAAGGGTCCCACGAAGACTATGGGGCAACATTGCCGCGAGCAATACGAAACCCGGTGTAGACTTCCACGCTCGTCGAGTTCCGCCCGCTGAAGTCGCGGGTCGCCGAACGGCAGTAGGCAGCGGAGCTGGACCAGCCGCCGCCGCGATGGACGCGGTAAATGTTAGGATCAGAAACATTGACATCCGGACCCCGTGGATTGTCCTGAAAGTCACTTGGATAGCTGCCAAACTTGTCCCAGCACCATTCCCATACATTACCGCTCATATCATATGCACCCAGACTGTTCTCCTGCAGCTGCCCGACCGGATGCGTGCTCGATCCCGTATTATCCTCATACCACGCGCAGTCTCCTACCTGGAAATCCAAATTGTATCCGCTGTGCTCGGCCCCTGATGTGACATGAATGAAATCCATATATCTCGCCGCGTATTCCCACTCCGCTTCTGTAGGCAATCTGAATCCATCTCCGTCCCAATCCACAAAGTCATTGCCTATATCTCCGCCTGTTAATGAATTCCAATAAACAACCGTCTTCTCCGAGCTCGTATAATATACGGCTGTCAATCCTTCTTTCGCTGAATACGCGTTGCACCAGACTATGCAATCCCGCCAGCTTATATTTGTTACAGGGTGCTGATCCGTAGTGCTGCAAGGTCCGGGATAACATCCACCTTGTTGGCCGGTATTCGAAAAAGTAAATCCATGCGATTCGGCCCAGGCCTTGACCTCTGTCCAGAGAGCATAGGTTACCTCGTATTTTCCAATCCGGAACGCATTCAGTGCTACGGTATGAACTGGTGTTTCATTAGCTTGTATCCCATCCCAACCCATCGAATAACCGATTGTCGCGGGGACCGGACATAAATCATATTCATCGGGGCCGGATCCTGAAATTACATGAATCGTAATATTGTCCGAATCACTGTATCCATCGCCGTCGATACCTGTAAGTGTAATGACATGCGTGTTAACCGATAAATTATCCCTGCTGAATGAAATGCCAGTGCCTATGGTGTCATCCTGGTCTGATGTCCAAATCAGCATGTTCTCCGGTAAATCGATGCCTTCATAATCTTCCCCCGTCCCCGCGAAACTGATTGTTACCCCTTCCCCGAAAGAGGCAT
>CBFCXB010000009.1:0-17781 GCA_965601905.1 uncultured bacterium
TGACTTTGATTTCATTCTCATGTGCGGCTTTCACAAAATTTCTAATACGATTTTGCCTATCTTCGATCGACAGTAACTGTGATCCCGTTTTCAATTGCCCGAATCTATCAATTTGGCCAATGGCACCGAGAAAAAGGGGGGGAGTCAAATAGTTATATTCAGCTTTGCCGTCATCATTGTCCGCAGGTGGTCCGGCGGGAAACCAATAATACAAATGTGGTTCTGCTACATAATTGCACCATGACAGATCCCAATAGAATAATCTCCACGCCCGCAAAGGGCATCTGAAATAGTGAACACCGCCCTCTAACACGCCATAGTTATAGTATTCGGGTCCAATGAATACGGCTTCCACTCCGGCCTTCTTCAAATCAGTAAATAGATTTGAATAGAAACTCTCTTCAAACAGCTTAAATGGTGTAATACTGTGTTTATTCCAATCAATATTTTCCCCTTCAGCCAATAGCGGGGTAAGACAATCGGCTCCGAATTTGCCTAACACCACGGCATTATACGATCGTATCCAATCGGGAATGCCGAATTCGTCCACATAGAAATCCCAGCTTGCGCCGCCAGTCAGCCTGACAGTCAATCGATCGCCGACTATCGGGAAAACATCCGCCTCCCATCGTGGAGAAAAACCCATACGAAAAATAAAATCATGCGATTCCATCGGCTCGAGTTGCACCTGCGTATCATTTTCGGGAGATGGAAAACTCCTCTGGATGTTACTTCTATTTCTATCGCTACACACCTTGCCCCCGAGATCTTCATATCTTACATCAATTGTATGATCACTCAAATTTCTCACAACAACGTGTATCAATACCGGAGTATCGACCTTGAACACACGCTTCTCGATTCCATCCTCGTCCGTGGTGAATACAGCCTGAATGATGTAATCCGTGATCTCAGGATGGCAATTGGCGGAAAAAGTGAGAATGGCTGTAAAGACTGCTAAAATTATCGCTATATCTAGAATACTCATATCAACCGGGCAGCATTATCCGTGCAAACATCTTTAGCGAATTATGGATGCCGTATCACGATGTGAACTAATTTATTGAATTGTTTTAAACAGTTTTACCGCCTTCGACAGTAACACGGCATCATATACGAGGAGCTGATAGCTGCCAGGATTTCCGGCTAGCATCGCTCCATAAGCCTTATCCCCTGTTACGGCAAAATCGTTATACAGATAATCCTCGGGCATCGGCATTTCGGCGCCCCATGACTCCTGTTTATTGACGTCATACAAAATGAAATTTGTAATTCCTACCGGGCCCTTTTGATCAGGTGCACAACCCAGTACGTTGCCGTCTGCAATGCGGTAGTACCGTATCCTTCTTGTATTCTCTTTATTTGATGGCTCGAAATATCCCCTCGCAGTATTTATTTCGACGACATCACCGCCTATTACAAATTTGAGCGTCATACCGGATTCCCATGACGTGGATTCATATTGGTACACCATGTCCTGGGAATATTCCTTTTTCTCGAGATACTGATATGATGTCAGCACACGATCGTCGCTGCGGCAATCAAAACGGCGCTCTCCCTCAAAGCCCCAGCGTTCACTGGTATGAGCAACCGATCCGCCGAATATTGCACAGCCCGAATGGAGGCATCCGCTCAATATATCTCCTTTCGTCTTTCCCGTCTGATTGAAGTTTTCCCAGTAATATGTTTTTGTCTCAGGTTCTTTTACATCGCGATATATATTTGCTTCGCCGGTGACGATAGATACCTTATACGCGATAGGCATGTCCTCCTCTTCAACAACAATGACAAGACTGTCCGTTTCGGCGCAATCATCAAGAAGCCTATCAACCATCTCGATCGCCTTGGCATCCTCTGGTAATCCTTTTACAGGGATAACCCGGTACTCGGCGGGCGGCTCGAACCGAAAGGTGATTACGCGCTTTGCGCACCCGCAGACCATAATCAAGCAGATGGCAACGATGGCAAGTCTACACGGTCTGGAAAAAATAAACATACAGACACTCCTTTCTCTGGTAGTTCCGAAAACAAAACCTATAACTCATCCTCATCGAACAACGATATTTTGGCCGTCGGATCACATCTTTTGTAGAGCCTATCCCGCACAAGAATGGCCCTATCCGTGGTCTTTCGATCTCTCGATGCCAAAGCCGATTGCATGTTGGCTAAATAAGCGTAAAGAAAAATGCCCGCAAACAGAGTCCCACCCGCAACATTACCGTCATCAAAGCTAGAATACGTGCCTAAACCTAAAAGAGTGCATATGACAAATGCGTTGAGCCCATCATAGATGTAACCACTCACGGTTTGACCCAAACCGGGAACAATCGATGCAAATGCATATGGCCATCTCGCGTGGTTTGAATAAATACCTTCGAATTCATTCATCATGAGCTGCGTATCACGTGGATTAAAAAGCTCGTGAGCCGCGGTTGCAGCAAGGGTGCTGTCCGGTTCCTCGCCGGCATGCAAATAAGACGCTAGGTATATAACAGCTGATCGGCGCTTCCACTGGAGTGGCGCATACGACATCAATATCTCACTCGATAATGAACCTGCCTCCTCGTATGCGCCCGCACGATAATGGGATATCGCCAAGATGCATCGTGCAATCGGCGAAACGTCATCAGCGAGCCATCTGCGCACGGATGACAACTTGTTCAAATTCAATGCTGCCACTGAAAGTCTTAATCTCGCGTACCGAGAATCAGCTGCATGCACTTTTTCCAAGTAGTGTTGGTACGCAGCATCCCATTCCTCATTGACTAGAAGCCATGTGCCATAATCATCTGAATAGGAAAGGGTGTGATCATTATCGATTAATTTCAATTCCGGCGAGGGATTATATTGGCTTTCCGAAGGAGAATCATAGAGATAATTTCCAAACGAAGGATATGAATTGAAGGCTGAAATATTGCAACGGTACAAACGACTGAATGTGCGGATCATGGCACTGTGCATATTCATGCCTTCAAAGCAAAGATACGCGTACCGGGAACAGGAAGGCACAAATATGCAGCGACGGCTTTTTGATATCCCTTGATACATGGAAATTGCGGACTGGAATATATTCGGAGTTGCCGTCAGCTTTGCCCGGTTGAACGAATCAGGCGCTGAATGAATCCATCGTAAATAGTCCTCATAGGATAGAAGATCGGGCGTTTTTGACTCAGATGCAACCGGTACCGGTGATACACAAAATAAAATAAGAATTACTATATATATTGCTGGCACAGGTTCATACACGCTGCTTCTCATCGTTTCACATTTCAACGTTAGGTTAGTAAGTATGTATATACACATGTCGAATACAGCGAATACCCGTTTGTATATATGCAACGCGTGTACCACGAGCTGATTCAACGCCCTAATATGTCTAACCTGTTACTTAATAAGGTATTACGGAATTGCAGTGAATCACGCCATGGTCTGTTGCACGGAATGTACAGCAACAACGGTTGCCGATATTTCGAAATATTGAGTGCTAAGATACTTTATCATAAGATGTTGGTCTTGCCATGTACTAGCAACAGTAGTTGTATCATGCTCCAGTGATATCCCCTCAGTAGAATCCCTGCGGAACGAGACCGAGCTCGTGGATAATTGCATTCACGTAATTGGGTTCTGTATTGTTATATGACTCCGGTCGCTCGCGCAGTCTTCACGACACCGCCCATTCCTCGGACAGCGTCTCCGCCTGCTCGAGGACCGTCCGCGTCGCTTTCTCCTGCTTGTCCGGAGGATAGCCGTACTTGCGGAGGATGCGCTTGACCATCACACGGAGCTGCGCGCGGACATTCTCGCGCATCGTCCAGTCGATCGTGACATTGGCGCGGACGGTCTCGACGAGCTCCCGCGCGATCGTGCGCAGCACCTCGTCCCCGAGCACCTTCACCGCGCTGTCGTTCGTCTCGAGCGCGTCGTAGAAGGCGAGCTCGTTCTCGCTGAGGCCGAGCGCCTCGCCGCGCGCCTCCGCCACCCGCATCTCCTTCGCAAGCGCGATCAGTTCCTCGATGACCTGTGCCGCCTCGATGGCTCGGTTCTGGTAGCGGCGGATCGCCTGCTCGAGCATAGTGGAGAATTTGCGGCTCTGGACGACGTTCTTGCGCCGGCGGGTCCTGATCTCTCCGGCGAGGAGCTTCCGCAGAAGCTCTACGGCGAGGTTACGGTGTGGCATCCCGCGCACCTCGGCCAAAAACTCCTCCGAGAGGATCGAGATATCCGGTCTCTTGAGCCCCGCCGCGGCGAAGATATCGACCATCCCCTCCGAGGCAACCGCGCGCGAGACGATCTGGCGAACGGCGAGGTCGAGCTCTTCTTCGGTCCGCACCTCCCCCGGTGCGCGCTTTATCAAGACAGCCCGCAGAGCCTGGAAGAATGCAACATCATCGCGTATGCGCAGCGCCTCCGTATGAGGGACGGAGAGTGCGAAGGCCTGCGAGAGCTCCTGCACGGCACGGAGGAACCGCTCCTGCCCGTCCTCCTGTACGAGAATGTGCTGCTGAGCCGGCGGCAGGAGGCTCAGCCGGTCAGCCGGTCCGCCCGCGATCCACCGCGACCTATCGAATCCGTGCATGATCCCGCAGCAGATCTCGTACTTCTCGAGCATCACGGCGACCGCCTCATCCTGATCGACCGCGGTCTTCCCCGTGCCGCCGCTCTGTGTGTAGGTGGCCAGCGCTTTCTTGAGCTCGTGCGCAAGCCCCAGAAAATCCACGACGAGTCCGCCCGGTTTGTCCCGGAAAACGCGGTTCACGCGCGCGATGGCCTGCATGAGACCGTGGCCCCGCATCGGTTTGTCCACGTACATCGTGTGTAGTGACTTCGACATATTGCATAGATATGTCGAAGTTCGCTGCATAAATCGACACGTCCAGAGTATGCGCCGAAACTGTCGCCATATAACTTAGACAAATTTTTCCACCAATGTATGCAGGTATCAGGTGCCGCGATTGTGCGGGCAATGTCCGCACAATCTGAGGAATGGCATCGACGAGAGCATTAAAGCCAAAAAACGCAGCTATATCAATCATAATCTATTTCCTTCAATTTAGCTCGTATGCGCCGATCCAGCTTCCCCCCTGCTCGATCTGCTCCCACATTTCCGCCGTTAACCGTTTCATCCCTCCTTAAGCTGGGCCTCGACGAACCGCTTTATCTCCTCACGACTGGGCAGCTCGAGCTGGTATTTCGAAACGAAAAGTCGGTTGTCCATATCCGCCAGGGCGTACTCCACGAGGGCATGGTCCTTGCTGGTACAGAGAAGAATGCCTACCGGCGGGTTGTCGCCAGCGGCCATCATGTTGCGCTTGTACCAGCTCACGTACGTGTTGAGCTGGCCCATATGCTCATGGCTAAATTCGGCGACCTTCAGTTCGACCAGCACGTGGCACTTGAGAATCCTGTGGTAGAAAACCAGGTCCACAAACCCACGGGTATCGCCGATCAAGATGCGCTTCTGGCGTGCCTCAAAGCAGAAGCCGTGGCCGAGCTCCAGCAGGAAGTCCTGCAGCTTATCGAGCAGGGCATCCTCGAGATCGGACTCCCCCATGATCTCCCTGGACCGCAGGCCCAGGAACTCGAATATATAGGGATCGCGAATGGCCAAACGGGGATCGGAAACCTCCGCGCCGGCCTTGACCAGCGCCGCCAGCTTCTTCTTGTCCTTCGAGAGACCGGAACGCTCGAAGTATAGACTGCCGATCTGCCGCTTCAACTCGCGTACCGACCAGTTGCCCCGGATGCATTCGGTCTCGTAGAAGGCGCGCTTGAGCGGATCGTCGATGGTTATAAGCTCACTCAGATGAGTGAACGACAGCGACGAAACCAGAATCCTACCGGCGACGGCCAATTCGGGAGTCGTTGAGCCCCGAATCTCAGAGATGGGCGGCCCGGCGGCTGGAAGAAGCTTCCGCAATTCGGGAGTCAGTGACTCCCAGATTCGGGAGTAGACCAAGTAGAACTGGCGATAGCGACGCAGTTCCCGCGTCTCCACACGGCTCATTCCCTCATTACGCAACCGCTCCGAAAGACGATCGAGCAGTTTCTTCCCATACTCTGCACGGTCCGCGCCATTCTGCTCATACTCGCGGATGTAGCATCCGATGGCCCAGTTTCGCAGGGTCAGGTTAATGTTGATCGCCCTGCCGGCCTGGGCGACGCAGTGCTCGTGAACATTCCGGATGGCACCGACGAGCGAATTGAAGTCAAGGGTGTTGCGTCTATCCATTATACCCGAGCTCCTTCAGATTAGCGGCGATTGCGGCATCGAGCTTCTTAACCTCGACATGCTGCTCCCCGAGCTCCGCCGTCAGCCGCTTCATCTTCTCCTCGAACGGCTCTCCGTCGTCCTCCTGCGCCTCAGCCCCCACGTAGCGCCCCGGCGTGAGCACGTACCCGTGCTTCTGAATCTCCTCGCGTGTTGCCGACTTGCAGAATCCGGGGACATCCTTGTACTTCCCGGCCTCCTTCTCGCCGCGCCAGGCGTGGTAGGTGCCGGCGATGCGCTTGATATCTTTGTCTGTCAGCTCGCGGTGCGTGCGGTCGACCATCGTGCCGAGCTTTCGGGTGTCTAGGAACAGCACCGATCCCCGCCTGTCCCGGAAGCGCTTGTTCTTTTTATTCCACGCGAGAAACCACAGGCATGCCGGGATCTGCGTCGAGTAGAAGAGCTGTCCGGGGAGCGCAACCATGCAGTCTACGAGATCGGCCTCGAGGATGTTCTTCCGGATCTCCCCCTCCCCCGACTGGTTCGATGACATCGAGCCGTTGGCAAGCACGAAACCCGTGAGCCCCGTCGGTGAGAGGTGGTGGATCATGTGCTGCACCCAGGCGAAGTTCGCGTTACCCGTTGGCGGTGCGCCGAACTTCCAGCGCCTGTCATCGCGCAGCATATCCCCGCGCCAGTCGCTCACGTTAAAGGGCGGATTGGCGAGGATGTAGTCGGCCTTGAGGTCGGGGAAGCGGTCGTTGTGGAAGCTGTCTCCGTGGGCGATCTGCCCGTCGATGCCTCTGATCGCGAGGTTCATGCGGGCCAGCCGCCAGGTGGTGTAATTCGATTCCTGGCCGAAGATGCTGATATCCCTGATCCGGCCGCCGTGCGCCTCGATGAACTCCTCCGACTGGACGAACATCCCCGATGATCCGCAGCATGGGTCGTACACGCGCCCCTTGAACGGTTCGAGCATCTCGACGAGGAGCCGGACGATGCAGCGCGGCGTGTAGAACTCGCCCCCCTTCTTCCCCTCGGCGCTCGCGAACAGCGAGAGGAAATACTCGTAGACACGCCCCAGGACATCCTTCGAACGGCTCTCCTCACCCCCGACGCGTATGTTGCTCACGAGGTTGATGAGCTGGCCGAGGCGAAGCTTGTCGAGGGCGGGGCGTGCGTAATCCTTGGGGAGTACCCCCTTGAGCGACGGATTGTCTCGCTCGACGGCCTCCATCGCATCATCAACGAATCGACCGATCTCCGGCTGGACGGCGCCATCCTTCAGCTTCGACCAGCGCGCCTCCCTCGGCACCCAGAAGATGTTCTTGGCGCGATACTCGTCCGCATCCTCCGGATCGGCCCCCTGCGCGCGCTCAGACTCGAGACGTGCGTGCTGCTCCTCGAATGCGTCCGAGATGTACTTGAGGAAGATGAGACCGAGGACGACATGCTTGTACTCCGCCGCGTCCATGCTCCCGCGGAGCGCATCCGCCGCCTTCCACAACTCGGCCTCGAAGCCGAGGTTGGCGGCGGTGGTTTTAGTAGTGGTTTTGGCGACGGCTTTCGCATGCGCCTTAGCGGGCGCCTTTTTTTTCTTTCTCCCTCTCGGCACGGGTCACCTCCGGAACGCTATTGGGTATTTCAAGTTAGCCGCGTGTTAACATTCCCGGCAGTGCTTACCATGATACCACAAATACACGAATAACATGAACAATTAATACAAATCTATACCGGATGGGCTAGTATTACATCCACGGATTACGGCACTGTTCGTCTTTTATCTTTGAACCACCTGGAAACTTCCACGACTTACGCGCAGGGCATTAATTCAATGAAATATTCGCTTTTCTTACGTCTTCTTTCTCATGATACTTTTGAAACCGTCAAACTGTTCACATTGTTTCAACTGTGTCAAATCGCTCATGTACAGATATTCAAAAAAATTATGCTGATTCAATTGTATCAAGGAAAAATTTAGATACAGTGAAACAAGAGGATATTGCCTCACTCAGCATGCCCCGCCGCGTGTAATATCCACATTTTCTAAAAAAGTCGTACAATCCTAATGCGCACATTATCAGCATGTTATGCACGTAATGCTCTCCGTGGAGCCTCGGCCGCGCAGCCCACAAGCCTCCCCAGTGCACCGATGGAATCATTCTTGTAATTAAGAGAAGGTGAAGCGGAATCCATCGAGCACTCGTTGCAAGGGGGGATTGTATCTCATGACAGCGTATCCGGCGTCCAAAGCACATCGTGCGTCCAATCGGACGACGTCGCCGGCTCGCGGCGCGCGCGCGCGTCGTCCCCGCCCATCCGTGCATATCTCCCCCCCATGCGGGCAGGCCTCACATGCATCCGGCATGAAAAAGGTATCGTTGCCGGTTGTATCGATCGCCACGATGCTGACCGCGTTATTGATCGCCGTGCTGCTGACCGTGGCTTTGACCGCCGAGGGCCAGGCGTGGCCGTGGAGCAAGAAAAAGAAGATCACTCCTCTGTATGAATTCCCATCCGGCTGGAAAGTCATGAAAATAGTGCCTGCCGACGAAACCAAGCGAGTGAGTGGATTCGAAGCGATGTTTTCCAGATGCAGCGCATGTATGGAATTGGCTTACAAGGACGGGAACTTCGTGCTGTATCGTGAGATGCGTGAGGTCAACTATGATAATTGGTGGGCCATTGTGGTTTACATCCCTCCTGATCATTTTCTGAATATTCCCAAGAGCGCAAAGATAATCATGGAAGCTATAAGCAAGCAAGATTCAACCATATATGTTGATAGCCAACGTATAGTTTTTTGCAAAGGCTGGGTGATCGGAGGGCTGAAGAAAGCTATACAGCACACCATGTTTGATAACTCGAAAGCAAATATTCAGATCAAGCCTTTTCAAGATATCGGTCGCGAGGATTTCGAATTCACCAATTTTGGTATCGAAGATGGGACAAAGTACACCGTGGGATACATCTATTTCGACAAGCATCAGAAAATAAAGAAGGTCGCGAATTTTCTGATAGAGGGAATGGATGCGCACCCAATCACACCGTAAGGAGGTGAGAGACATGAAGCGTTATAGAAAAAGACAGCTCGGAGTATCTCTGCTGCTCATGATACTGGTTGCGGTGCTGACGATGTGCATTATCGGCATGTCGCCGCTTCCCGCGCAGGCGAGGGGCCCGTGCGACGTAGCGGCGGAATACGGTGGTCACTCCATGCTCTGGAACATGCTCTGTTACGTCGAGCTACTGTTCGATTACCTGTTCCTGTACGGCGACCTGTAACATTGCCATGAAAAGAAGAAAGGGAGAGGTGCAAAACCGGTTTGTCGGAGTCTTGATCGAGACCGAACAATCACCGCGCACAACGGCGCGGCGAAAGCCGCGGAAGATACAAGGTGAGAACGCACCTCTCCCTCCCCCCCATACACACTCAACCATCACGGATGCTCATGAAACCGGGATCTTCTTTGCCCGGTCTTTCCATAGTTCCAGGAAAGGGTCGGGCTTGGAGAGCGTGCCGTAGCAGGACAACGCATCCGCCTTGCATCCACCGGCGCAGGTAGCAGCGATCTTGCAGTCGAGACAAAAGTCGGGAATCGCCCTGCCGAAGTCTCTCACCTCTTTGCCGTCCGAAATCTCCTTGAATGATTTTTCGAGAAGATTGCCGAGGATGATCTTCGAACGGTTGCACATGCGCAGGTTGCCTGCGGGATCGATCGTGAAGTACGTGTGCCCCTTCCTGTGCTCGTTCAGCGGGCAAAAGCTCGTCAGGAAATTCTTGTATCTGGACAGATCAATGAGGCATGGTGGAATCTGAACTCCGGCGCTCAATCCTATCTTGTACTTCTCCGCTACGGGCACGCTTTCATCGAGGGCCCGCCGGATATCGGCCGGGCTCGGAGTGAGGGAAACCCAATCCGTCAGGCAGCTTCCCCCACACGCGACCCTGTTGAATAGTATCCACTTCACACCGAGCAACGCGTTGAGCTCGACGAGACTCTTGAACGTCTCGATATTTTTCTTCGTGGCGACAAAGACGGTGTACATTTGCCCCCCGGCATTTCTAATATTCAAAATCGCGTCGATCGCCTCATCGAAGCTTCCTCCCCGGCCGACGAGGCTGTCGTGGACGGCCCGATCGTCACTGTGCAAGGAAATCTCAAAATAGATGATGCCGCTGTCTATGGCCATGGCAACCGCCTCAGCGGTGAGAAGTTTGCCGTTGGTGATGAGAATCGGCGACACACCCCGGGATGATATAAACGATGCAATCTCAAAGATGCCTTTCTTCAAAAGGGGTTCACCTCCGGAGAGGCCGATATTCTTGCAGCCCGATCCTTCTATTGCATTTTCAATTACAACCTTGGTTTCATCAACGGAGAGCTCGTTCTGCGGGTAACCTTCTTCTTCCTTCCATACGTTATAGCAGAATACACAGTTGTTCTGGCATCGTTTGGTCAGCTCGAAGAGCAGGTACTGATGAGGCGGTCTCTGTTCGGTATCGGGCATGGTCTTTTCCCCGATGATCATTTCATATTCGCTGGAGCGGCCAGCGTCGCGCTGCACCAGCGAATTGCGGCTGGAGCGGCCAGCGTCGCGCTGCCGCTGAGCCGCAAATAACGTGTCCACTTCTCGAAATCGCTCTGCGGGTCGTGGCGCGTCAAGCCGTAGCATGAGTTGGTATAAAGGCGCTCAGGAATTACGGCATGGGCATAAAGCACATGGGTCTCGGTGTGACCCTTTCTTCGAGTTCCTCGACTTCCAGTTCCCCGAGCAGCTTCTTCTTGTACTCCTCGTCCTCCAAGGCCTTCAAAATTTTCTCCTTACTCATTCCCCCACCTCCTTTCATCGAAAAAATTCACACGTTTTACTGTGTGTGTCCACTCCGGTTTCATCCTCCTTTCCGCGAATCGGATTCTATCCCGTCGATCAGTGCTGTTTCCCGAGTTGCGCGCCACGACCCGAAAATGCACCAAGCAAAAGCTCCCGCAGCAAAACATCATCACGATTGTCACATACGTATTCCCAGCTTCTTCGTGAAGTTTTTGAGATATTCCGCTTTTTCAAGGATGCCGTCGTGCTTTATGTAGTAGAAGCCCATGAAAACAACCGGATGTTTTTTGATCAAATCTCCAAGCTCTTCGGGTATCTCTGCTCTTCTCTTCATCTCACCGGGAACAATATTTCCAAGAGAAGCAAATACGGAACACAGCTCTTCGCAATAACCGAGCTGATCTTTGTATTCGATGCCCAGTGGAGACAGCGGCATAGGCGATAAGAGCTTCAAACCCGACCACGCATTCATGTACCACATCGAGATCACGCTGAAAATCGTCTGCTTGAAGTCCCACATGGTCTCGAAGGGGAATCCCCAGATGTAGGATGCCACCACTTTCTTCATGTACTTCGCCGCAAGCCCGGCGATTTCCGTCGCTTCCTTGATTGAGAATCTCTTGTGTATCTTCTCGAGCACGGCATCGGAACCGGATTCGATGCCCAGAAACAACGAATGACAGCCGGATCCGGCCATTCTCTCGATCAGATCCTCATCCAGGAGATCAACCCGTGCGAGACATGTCCACTCCAATCCCATGCTCTTCATCGCATCGCACATCGCCTCGGCCCTCTGCCTCTTCAGGTTGAACGTGTCGTCGGCGATATGAACGGTATCTATACCGTATGCGCCCTTGAGATGGTCGAGCTCCGCCTCCACATTTTCAATACTCCGGAAACAGGTCCTGTTTCCCCAGAGGGGGCCGACGTCGCAGAATGCGCATCGGTACGGGCACCCCCTTCCGGTTACTACCGGGATGCACGTATAATCCGATAGTGCAACCTTGTCGTAAGCGGGAAACGGGATTTCATCGGGATTGGATATTCGCGGTCTCGCCTGCGTTCGGTGACATTCAGAATCATTCCGGTACACTATGCCCTTCACCGATTGAAGGTCATCGTTCGCCTTCATCGCTCTTACGATCTCGACGAGCGTTTCTTCTCCCTCCCCGATTCCCACGACATCAATCCACGGAAACGAGGAGATAATGTCATCCGCCGCCCCCGACGGACCCGGTCCCCCAATGATCACCTTGTGATCGGGATAACGTTCCTTGAACCTCTTGGTGCCGAGTATGACGAAGGGGAGCATCGAGACCATGCAGCTCACTGCGAGAATGGGGGCGCAACCGGCGAGAAACGACTGGAAGCCATCGACGTCCAGGGGATTGGGACTCTCGGAAACGAACATCTGGTAATCACGAAAATCCACATCGATCCCGGCCCGCTCCAGGGACGAGATCAGATAGAGGCACCCCAACGGAAGATATACTTCCCTTTTACCTTTCTCGTCACACGGTAGGGGAGTCGAGACGTGCAGCAGTGTTATGTCTTTACCGGACAACCGGCGGAACCCCCCACTACGAATATCGAGACACTAAGACGCGAATGCCGTGATATTCACCTGCTGTACGGTCCCATCGATGCATGCACACTTGAGTGCAAGTCCATAACATTTCACTGGATCTCTATATCGCCAGATGATTGAAATAACAATTATGCAAAAGTCCCCGATTACAGTTCTATAACTCTACAACCATTTCATGAGAAAAATGGCTACGTTCCATTGTGAGTCCGGCTGCCCCTGATTGTCAAGTTTTGATTTCCCGTTCAGTCCCCGTGAATCGCACGGTTGAGCATTTAATTCATCAATCTAAAGTTACTTGCGCCTGATCTCAGACCGAATTTTCCCGCAACTCATCATATCTGATTATTTCAGAAATATAATTCAGAAATTCACGGCAAAGAGAGTGCTAATATACAAATAAGATCAAATTTCGGCTGACCGAATTTCGGCTGACGGGTTGTAATTTCGGGGAACGGTGTTATAATATGTACGAGGAGGGTAAAAGATGCATAAGTTCAATGCCTTTTTTGTGGTCATTATAGCGGCGATCGTGATAACGGGAATAGCTTTCTCCCTGAGCGCTGCCGAAATTGAAATCACTCTCGGCGTCGGCGATTCGCAGACTGTGGGGAAGTATGGACTCGAGATCGGTTTTTGCGGAATCCTTTCAGACTCCCGCTGCCCCGAGGGCGTACTCTGTTTTTGGGAAGGGGATGCTGCGGCAAAAATCTGGGCCGTCCAGCCGTCGAAAGACCGAATGGATTTCGCCCTGCATTCGTATCATGGATTCGAGTGGCAGGTCGAATACGGTGATTACACCATTACCCTCGTCCAGGTGTATCCATATCCGAGCATATCCGGAGAGATAGATCCAAACGAATACAAGGCAACCATCATCATCGATGATGATCTTGCCCCTAGCGAAACGACGACATGGAGCAGGATCAAGGCCCTCCTGTGATATCACCATAACAATGCGCGAATTTCAGGGGGGATATGATGGCTGATTCAACCGATTCTCGGATTCGAGATCAACTGGTCGATAAACGCTCAAAGCTCGGGAGCGCGATGGCCTCGTCTCCCGAGGATCCACAGCTCAAGCAACTTCTCAACGAAGTAGACGCCGCGATAATCCACCTCGATGAAGGTACATACGGTTATTGCACGAGCTGCAACAAGCAGATCGAGCCGGAGCGTCTCATTGCGAATCCCATCGTCCAGTATTGTCTCGGATGCCTGACCCCCGCGCAGCAGCAAGCGCTCGAAGAGGATCTGGAACTAGCAACCCGAATCCAGGTCGCACTGCTGCCCCCGCAGGACGTGGGTGTAGCGGGCTGGCAAACGACATACCATTATGACGGCGCCGGCCCGGTCAGCGGAGATTACTGCGATCTCTTGAAATTTGGTGAATATCTATACTTCGCATTGGGAGATATATCCGGCAAGGGAATTGCCGCGTCGATGCTCATGGCCCATCTTCATGCCACGTTCCGTGCCCTCGTAACTCTCGAACTGCCGCTAGAAGAGCTAATAAAAAGAGTGAGCCGTATATTTTGTGAGAGCACATTACCCACACACTTCGCGACTCTGATAATCGGCAAAGCCGGTAAGGCCGGTGATGTCAATATCTGTAATGCCGGGCACTGTCCGCCCCTGTTGGTGCGAGGATCGGAGATAGAAGCAATAAAAGCCAGGGGACTTCCCATCGGTGTTTTCTGCGATGAGCATTTCTCGGTAAGCGACGTGCGATTAAACCCGGGGAATTCCCTTTTTCTTTACACCGACGGCCTCGTGGAAGCAACGGACCGGTCGAACCAAGAGTACGGTATAGAGAAACTTTCGAAAATAGTCAGCGAGAACCATTCCCTACCACCGGGGCAGATCATCTCCGTCTGTCTGAAAGACTTAAAAGCCTTTCATCCAGGTGTACCAAGGGCCGATGACCTGACAATGATGGTCATACGAAAACTGTGACGATGGATAGATGCCTCTACCACCTGGAACCATCAAGTCAATCGAATAGCAGCTTCCCTTGATAACTCAGCGTTCGGGCTTCTCCGCCTCACTCCCACATGAAGGGCTGCAGGTACTTCCCTTGACGGCCTTGCCTCAGTCGCCGACAACCCCTTTCGGCGCCGCGAGTTTCTCCCGCGAAAGCATGTGGTCGAGATTCGCCGTACCGAGAGCCCCCAGGGCGATCACCGTCGCCGAATGCTCCAGATACCGCGCATTCACCTTGTCATACGTATCCTCCGCGGTATGAGCAGGGTAGGGAACCGTGGCATCTTCGTCTTGTTTCCACCAGAACGCGGGTATCCCCGCCGCCAGAAACGGTGCATGATCACTGCTTCCAAAGGCGACGATCCTCTTGACCGAATCACCGCCGGTCTTCAGCTTCTCCGGATCGAAACCCAGTGCCTCGAGATCGAGGTTCTCCGGATCGAGCCCCTTACCTCCGCCCGGGGCTCCCATAACTACAATGTACTTCACCAGCGTATCGCCTTCGGGCGTTACCTCCTTGACAATTATACCCGGCTCCTCGCCGGCGGCATTCAGTGCCCCGCACGCGCTCGCCGCTCCGCATCCTTTCGAGGATACGACGCGCCTCATTCCCGGCGTGTCTTCCATTTTCCGGACCAGCGCTGCGCAACAATTAGGATCGGCCGCCGGCAGATATTCCACCTCCTTCACCTCGAACGGCATCGTGGGATTGATCGTCATTGTCGCGGCGAATATCGCGCGCATGTCCGCAATCAGGGTCTCGGTTGCGACAATGCCGGAGATGAAATTAGCACCGTGATCCATGTTATAGACGGCCGATACCTTCGGCATGATCTCAGGATGTGTCTCGAGATATCCCTTGGATCCTACGAGCCCGACCTCTTCACCGCCGAAGAGAAGGAACCGAATCGTTCTCCGAGGCTTCGTTCCCGATGCGGCGAGCATTCGCGCGGCCTCCATCACGGCGGCGACTCCCGTGCCGTTGTCGGTCGCCCCCCGGCCCTGAGGGGCGGAATCGATGTGCGCCCCAACGATCACGTACTCATCCGGAAGATCGGTCCCGGGGATATCGGCGATCACATTGAAGATGGGGATCTTCTCGCCGTCTGCTTCCTGCCCGAATGCCGAGCGGTAGTACCGTTCGAAGGCATCCAGCGCATCCTCATCCGGGAATATACCGGGCGCCAAACCGCACCGCTCGAGGTGCACATTCTCGAGCCCGAAGCTCCGGAACTCATCACTCGCCCATTTGCAGGCTTTCAGGTAATTACCCGTACCGACAGGCCGGGATCCAATATTGTTGGCGAGCTGGTCCAGATGTTTCATCGCCCTGTTGTCTTCATTTCCGATCGTGATGATCCGATCTACGGCCGCGCCGCTCACAAGCCCTGACTCGCCTGCATTGCTGCAGGTCGGTCCGAGACTTGCCACCGCGACGAAGGCGAGTGCCACGAGAATTTTGGCTGTCCTTTGCACTGCTGCACCTCCCTGTTTCGAATCCGTAACGGGGTGACCACGTTTATTCATGGCGGCAGCGACTTCCACCACCATCATCACCGAGCGATTTGGCCATGACGACCGCGGTCACCGGACAAAGCGAACTGAACTCGAGGGAACCTCTGATCTCGTTGGGAACGTCGTCACGGCGCATGCGAACGAATCCAAATCGCTCGAAATAGCCGTCGGCGTCGATTGTCAGAAGGTAGAGCGCGCGAATGCCTTCCGCTCGTGCCCAGGCCGTGCGGTCCTCAACGAGGCGCCGGCCCGCCGATCTGCCCCGCCACGGCCGGGACACGGCGAGGGATCTCATGAGACCATAGGTTCCGTAGGTTTCGATTCCGCAGACGCCGAATATTTTTTCTTCGTGTTCTGCAACGACATAACCGCCGGCAATGTGTTCCTCGATGCCTTCGATATGCAGGCCGCAATCCTTGAGTAGATCCGTCACGGTCTCCAGATCATCACTCCTCGCACATCTCAGCTTGAATACCCCTTCCATACCGCTGCTCCTCGACGATCAGCCCACCCTTTCACACTCACTCTTATACACCCGACTTCAGAAAAAAGTTGCAACATGCAACTAATTCCTCAAAAAAATACCGCGCCACATACCGCGCCTCACGTCTTGTCATTCTCTCCGGATATGTTCCTCCCGAACCTCTCGGATGCCCGCTGAGCCAGCCGGGAGATGAGGCGGGTCGTGGCCCTGCGCGTATCCGAATCGTAGTCGGCGACGAGATTTTTCATCTCCCGGACGAGGTCCCGGGTGATCTTTGAATGGAGACCCATACCCTTTTTTGTCACATCCAGCTTGAGAGCCCGCGCATCACCCGGATCGGCCGACCGGTGCACGTAGCCCTTCCGGACGAGCGAACCGACAACCCGGCTGGCCGTGCTCTTGTCCAGGTACAGTTCGGAGGCGAGCCTGTTCAGCGTCATCGGTCCGTGCGTGATGATGGAGCTGAGCGCATAGCATTGAGTGACGGAGACGTCATAGTAGAAGATGGACTTCCGGTCCCGAAACTGGTAGACCCGAACGAGCTCGCTCACCGCCCGATGAAGGTCCCGCACATCTTTATCCAATCCCGAGTCCTTTACCGGAGCATCGCGCTTCCCCCGCTTCAACGACAAATCGTGCCTCCCGTCACCGTCCGTGCGTTTATAATTAGTTGCTACTACCAACAATACAGCATGGTCAACGTTTTGACAAGTGCTTTCTCGGGCGGAATACGGGGAGCGGGAATATCCAAACGGGGCGACCGGCGGAGCGGCCGGCGGTTATTTTTTGCCGGACTGCCGGTGCCCGGCGCGACATGCAGAATATTATGGAATCGCAGATGCATTCCGTTCATTTCGCGAGTGAACGGTAAAATGCCTGCCAGAACGGGTCCACACGCGGGTGCTCGAAAGGACGCGCGCGGCCCTCGGAAACCACCGTCATCCCCGATTCGGGCGGTGTCAATTCACCGGCGATGGATGCCGGGATGCCCGTATCGTTCAATGCGCGGACCACGGTGGAGGAGCGGTGCGGGCGGCAGGAGAGAATCAGTGTGCCCTCGCCGATGGCGGCGTACGGGTCGTCTATGCCGAACAGCCCGCTGATCTCGACGACGCACTCCTCGACGACGATTGTATCCTGGTCCACTACGACACCGAGCCCCGCGGCCTG
>CBFCXB010000010.1:0-16102 GCA_965601905.1 uncultured bacterium
TCGCGTACCGGCTTGACAACACGAACGCCCCCGCGGCGCTCGAGCTATCACGCATGGGAATTCGTCGGAAGCCGGTGATCCCGCTCCTCAATCGAAATCATCCGTTCAACTGCTATCTGGGAAAGCTCCGCCACTGGATCCTGCGCAGGAAGGCGGAGGACCTAAAAAAGCTCTAGCATCCCCCGTCGAGCCGCGATAGAATCGAGTTAGACCGCAACGTGCATTGCGTGGAACGCGCAACGCGTGAGTATATTCAAGACGATAGATCACATGGGGAGCGGGTGATTCCGTGTATAAACGGTCTCGCATTGTGCATCCGGCGCCGGAAGCGGTCATCGGCATCGTCATGTGCGCAATCGTCTCGTGCGGTGGTCCGTACCGGGACGGAAACAACGGCGGGGACCGGTGGACCGAGGCGCGGTCCGCCGTCGACCGAACGATCGTATCGCTGCTCGAGGCGGAGCACTATGACGAAGCGCTCGCCCTCATCGACAGCACGGCCGCGGCCGGTGGAGAGTATCCCCGGCTGCTCGGACAGAAGGCGCACGCCCTGGGCGGGCTCGGACGCACTGATGAGGCGGTGCCGCTGTTCGAGCGCACCCTCCTCGCCGATTACGCAAGCTGCGAGAATCACCTCGACTTCGCAGTACTACTCATGAAAATGGGAAAGATCGGCCGGGCGATCACTGAATTCAACGAGGCGAAAAAGTTCTGCGAGCCGGCGAACATGGCGATGATTCACCGGAATCTCGCCGTTGCCGAGCTCGAGCTCGGGAGGAAGGAGCAGGCCCTCGCCGACGTCCGCGGCGGTCTGGAGTACGGCCCAAACGATCCGTACCTTCTCGGCCTGCATGCCGTTCTCATCATGGAAGCGCAGCCGTTCGAGGCGGAGAGCCTCTTCGTACGGGCGAGGGAAACCGGTGGGCTCGAGACGGCATTTCTATACCAGTACGGGCTTCTTCTGCTCAACTCGGGACGGGCTAAGGAAGCGGCGGCGGTGCTCGATACGGTCGCCTCTCTCATGCCCGATGATTATGATGTGCAGCGAAACCGTGCCGAGGCCCTCCTCAGGAGCGGGCGGCCGCAAGAAGCGGAGACCGTCCTCAGGGGGCTCCGCGAAATGCGCGACGATCCCGGCGTCACGGAGAGCCTCGCGGGAGCGCTTTTCAAGCAGGACCGGTTCGGGGAGGCGCTCGATCTCTACCGCGAACTGCCCGAATCGCCCGAGGTGCGGGATCGCGTCGCGATGTGCCTGCACGGGCTCGGGCGGCTGGATGAGGCCGCCCGCATCCAGCGGGGATTGCTTGCCGACCGCCCCGATTGGGCGGCGGCGCACATCAATATGGCCGTCATTCTCGCCGCCCGCGGTGAGCTCGATGAAGCTCTCAAACATCTCACGCGGGCTCTCGAGATCGATCCAGGTAACGCGACGACGCGGTTCACCCTGGAGCGCCTGCGGGAAGCGAAGGAAAAGGCGGAGCGGTAGAAACGCGAAAAAAGGTTGGTCTTAGGGCACATTTTAATTTAGAATGTAAGCGAAGCCGTTGCTCATAGAAACAAATCCCTTCTTGGAATCGTACTGATAAGTAGGAGTTCCAGGAACGGAGGGTTTAATGATGTTTTGCAAATACTGTGGAAAAGAGATCTCCGAGATTGACGAGTACTGTGTCCATTGCGGTAAGCAGCTCAAGAAGAAATCGGAGAAAGGTCTCCTCTACCGGTACGAACTGTTCAGACTGAAAGCGCCGAAGGAGAAGCGGAGTCCCGGTGTGGCGGCGGCGATCGGATTCTTCTGCGGATGGATCTTTCTCGGGCCGGTGGGGTATATCTACCTCCAGCAGTGGAACTGGTTCTGGATCACGTTTCTCGTGCAGATCATCGCATATCCGTTGACGGGAATCGTGCCCGCCTACATATTACTGCCGATCGTGTACGGCATTCATCAGTACCAGATGACCAACGACCTCAATGCAATGCTGGAAGAGGAGAAGGAGCGGGGAGAGGACATAGAGAAGGAGATGCCGGAGGGGCCCGCAGAGGGTGGAAATCCTCCAATGGAATCGACCGAGGAGAGGTAACGAGGGGTGGATCGAAATCTCGCGCTCGAGCTTGTTCGCGTGACCGAGGCGGCTGCGCTCGCCTCCGCCCGTTTTTTAGGCAAGGGTGATCCCCGCGGCGCCGACCGGGCGGCGGTCACCGCGATGGCGCTTGCCTTCAAGGGTGTTAAGATCACCGGGCACATCGTCATCGGCGAAGCGCGGAAAAACAGTGTATCGAAGCTGTGCACGGGTGATGTCATCGGATCGGGAGGGGAGGGCGAGGTGGATGTTGCGCTCGATCCGCTCGAGTGCACCGACTGCCTCGCCGACGGACAGGCCAATGCGATATCGGCGATCGCCGTGGGGCCGCGCAACGCATTCGAGAAGGCCAAGCTCGCGCTCATGCGGAAGATCGCCGTCGGTAAGGATGCGGCCGACCGTATCGATCTCAATGCATCGACGTTCGATAACCTCGTCGCCATTGCCGAGGTGAGGCGTGTCTACGTCGAAGACCTCACCGTCGCCATCGTCGATCGGGAGCGGCACCTGAAGTTGATCGAGGAAGTACGGAAGGCCGGTGCGCGGATCGAGCTCGTGCGTGACGGTGATCTCGCGCCGACGATCGCCACGGCGCTGCCCGGATCCGGCATCGACGTTATGATGGGGATCGGCGATTCCAACAAAGGGATCATCGCCGCGGCCGCGATCATGTGTCTCGGTGGGGAGTTTCTGGGGCAGTACATCCGGAGCGAAGACGACGGTGCAGGCGGCACGCCGGCGGGAACGGACAAGATCTACCGAGCGAAGGATCTGGTCGGCGGGGATAACATCATGTTCGCCGCGACCGGGGTATCTCACAGCGATATTCTCGAGGGGACGATGTTCCGCCCGGGCGGTGCGATCACGCACAGCGTCGTGCTCCGGAGCAAGTCGGGCACGATCCGATTCCTCGATACGGAGCACATCTTCGACAAGGTCCCCGACTACACGTAACGACCGGTTTCACCGCCCCGTTCTAGCACACGCCCGGAGACGCGGATTTCCACCTATCCACAGTACAGCGGGATGTGAGCATGCAGGATCTATTCAAAGGGAATGTTCCCCCGCCGCTTGCCGAGCGGATGCGGCCGAGGACGCTCGATGCATTTGTCGGGCAGGAGGGGATACTCGGCGAGGGGAAGATCCTGCGGCGCATGATCGAGCGGGGGAAGCTCGAATCGTCCCTTATCTTCTGGGGACCCCCCGGCAGCGGGAAGACGACACTGGCGCATCTCGTCGCGCATGCGGTCGATGCCCATTTCGTTTTTTTCTCCGCCGTGACCTCCGGCATCGCAGATGTGCGGCGCATCGTTGCCGAGGCGAAATCGCGCCTCGATATGCACGGGCGGCGGACGATCCTCTTCATCGACGAAATCCACCGGTTCAACAAGGCGCAGCAGGACGCATTCCTTCCGCACATCGAGGTCGGCACGATCGTGCTGATCGGGGCGACAACGGAGAATCCGAGCTTCGAGGTGATCGCCCCGCTGCTGTCGCGCTGCCGCGTATTCGTTCTGAAGGCGCTCTCGGAGGACGAGATCGCCGCGATCCTCGCACGCGCCCTTGCCGATGGGGAGAACGGATTCGGCGCGAAGGGGATCCGTGTCGCCGACCGGGAGCTCAGCTACCTCGCGCACCTCTCGCACGGGGATGCGCGCACCGCGCTCAACGCCCTCGAGATGGCGGTCGAGTCGTTCGAGGGAACGGATAGCGAGACCGTCGTCACGCGGGACGTTCTCGAGGACGCCCTCCAGAAGCGGAACGTCCTCTACGACAAGCGGGGGGAAGAGCATTTCAACCTGATGTCGGCCCTTCACAAGAGCCTCCGCGGCGGCGACCCCGACGCGTCCCTCTACTGGCTCGCCCGGATGCTCGAGGCGGGGGAAGATCCGCTCTACATCGCCCGCCGGCTCGTACGGTTCGCCTCGGAGGATATCGGCAACGCCGATCCACAGGCGCTCCAGGTGGCGATGAACGCCATGGAGGCGTTCCATTTCATCGGGATCCCCGAGGGGAAGCTCGCACTCGCGCAGGCCGCCACCTACCTCGCCGTCGCCCCCAAGAGCAATGCCCTCTACACCGCCTACGACGCGGCGGCGCGGGACGTCCATGAGCATGGCGCGCTTCCCGTTCCCCTCTGGATCAGAAACGCCCCCACGAGGCTCATGAAGGATATCGGGTACGGCGAGGGGTATCAATATCCGCACGACGATCCCGAGGCGATCGTCGATCAGGAGTACCTGCCGGAGCGGCTCGCCGGCACGCGTTACTACCACCCCGTTGAGCGTGGATTCGAACGGGAGATCATAAAGCGGATCGCCTACTGGCGGCGGCTGCGCGATGCAAAGCGCAATGACGGGGAGCAGTAGCCGCGCAGGCGGCGCCATTGAACAGTAGCCGCGCAGGCGGCGCCATTGAACAGTAGAAGTGCAGGCGGCGCATTGGAGCAGTAGATGGGCAACGGGCGTCGCACCGTTCGAATCGCGCGACACATACCACATTTCACGCGACACATACCACATTTCGAAACAGCGGGCGGCACCGTTCAGCCGGAGAGCGCCGCTCTCTGGAGTACCACGAATTCGTCGAGGCTTGATAGCTGCAGATCGGCTCCCTCGAGCGGCAGGCCGCGCGTGATCGGCGTTTCGATCACGATCACCGACATCGCCGCATCCTTTGCGCTGCGGATTCCCTTTTCCGCATCCTCGATGGCGAGACAGCGGGAGGGAGGGACACCGATCTTCTCGGCCGCGCGCAGATAGGTCTCGGGGTGCGGTTTGATCCGCCTTATGTGGTCCTTTCCGACGACGGCGCTGAAATCATTCTCGATGCCGTGGCCCGCACAGATGGCACGGATGTCGCGCTCGTACGATCCCGAGGCGATCGCCAGGGTGTAGCCGGCCCTCTTGAACGCTTTGACGATCTCGAGCGCCGGCGGGAACGGCCGCACCGTGCCGCTGCGGCAGTACTCGGCGTAGATCGGGTCCTTCTCGCGACGGATCGCGGCCGGGTCGAGATCGAGACCATATCGCTCTATTTCACCCTCCGCGCCGCCGCCGCGCGAGGTCCATTCGCGCCAGTACTCCTCCCGGTCGATCTCGTGCCCCCGGAGCGCGAATACGGCCGCGTACGCGGCGTAGTGGTACGGTTCCGAATCGACGATGATATTGTCGAAGTCGAATATGACCGCCTCTGTGCCGGCCAGGATGTTCTTGAGGGTTTCAAGCTTTTCCAATTGTTCCTCCTGTCGGTGTGTCGGCGGGTGGGTGGGTGGGCGCGGAGCGGCCGTCCGGCTGCTCGGGCAACGGGCGGCCGAGAACGTCGCGCTTCCCGGCGACCGGCGTCAGAAAGCGGGTGAAGCGGTACATGAGAAAGCACTCCAGCGCGAACGGGAGGAACCCGAGAAAGCCGAGCACAGGCATCTCGAAGAGCTTCACGTCCGGTAGGTACGGCACGTGGTAGTGCCATTTCGTCCCCGCCCAGTAGTTCCAGAATTCCCACAGCAGGCCGCAGATCCCTCCCGCGATGATGAGAGAGGTGAACAGGCCGTAATCGCCCCTGCGGAACATCGCGGAGAACGATCCGATCCGGAGGCGGTCGTTGAGCCCCTCCATCCAGAGCAGGACGCTGATCCAGGGAAGGGGACAGAGGTACGGTGATGGAAAGATCAGAGTGATAACGAACAGCAGGAATCCCGCGAGAAAGAAAACGGTTTCAACACGCGGCGAGAAATCGATTCTGCGGCGGTTCCGCAGCCTGTCGCCTATGAAGGTTTCGATGAGTTCGGCGGTGATGAATATGCCGGGCAGTATCGTGGCGTACGACCATGCGTATCCGATCCAGCGTGCCGCCGTGTTCGCGGGGAGATTCACGTACTCCCAGTTCCGGAGAAGCAGGTTGACTCCCTCGAATACGTACCAACAGATGATCGAGAGGGGGAGCGAGACAAGAAATTCCAGCCGCCTCGCCGTGAGCGGGGAGGACGAGCGACGCGCGGCGATTACGGCGTCGATAAGCAGTATGTACCCCGTCCATACGAGGGGCGTAAAATACGTGCGCGCGAACCAGCTCCCCCGCAGCAGGAGGAGCTCCGCCGCCGCGATGATGGCCACTGCAAAGATTCCGTGCGCCGGAAAACGTCGTTTCATTATCATTTGAACTATCACGCGTAATGTTCTATAATCATCGGCTGTTACCGGCAGACTGGCCGGTCAATCTCGCACAACTGTACCACGAGGGGAACGATTTCGCAAGGGGCCGGTACCGCGGCGCGGGGTACGGGGGCGTTTCCGAGGAGCGCGCGATGGAGTCCGAGCGTACGGATAATGACCTCTCCGAAACGATGCGTGAGCGGGAATGGGGTGTCGACAAGCCGTACGCGTGGCGCCACCGTTGCGGCCTTTTCGTCGGTCCCGCGCTCTTCGCGGTGGTCCTCTCGCTCCCCGATCATGTGCTGTCCGGCGACCCGCGAAAGGTGGCGGCCGTCGCGATGCTCATGGCGACCTGGTGGATCTGCGAGAGCATCCCGCTCGCGGCCACCGCGCTCATTCCGCTGGTTGCCTTTCCCGTCATGAAGGTCGTGCCGACGCGCGAGCTGGCCGCCTCGTACGCCTCTCCCGAGATATTCCTGTTCATGGGTGGATTTTTCATAGCGATCGCGATGCAGCGGTGGAATCTCCACCGGCGCATCGCACTCGCCATCGTGAGCGTTGTCGGTATGCGCGGCGATCGGATCATTCTCGGCTTCATGGTCGCCACCGCATTCCTATCGATGTGGATCTCGAATACGGCGACCACGATGATGATGCTGCCGATCGGTCTCGCCGTTCTCGTCACGCTCGAGGATCATGCGGGCAGTTCCCCGGCCGGCTTCGGTGCGTTCAAGATGGCGCTGATGCTCTCGATCGCCTACGCGGCCAACATCGGCGGCATCGGAACATTGATCGGCACGCCGCCCAATATCGTATTCGCCGCGCAGGTCCGTATTCTCTTCCCCGACTGTCACGAGATCAGCTTCTTGCGCTGGATGATGGTCGGGCTACCGCTCGTCATCGTCTTCGTGCCGCTCGCGTGGTTGCTGCTCACCCGCGTGGTGATGCGCGGAGCGGGACTCGGACTCGGCGACGGCACCGAAGCGATACTCCGCGCACGGGGCGAACTGGGGCCGGTCGGTCCCGGTGAGAAACGGACACTCGCCGTCTTTCTCGGGGCCGTGATAGCCTGGATCACGCGCGCCGATATCACCATCGGCGGATTCACGATTCACGGATGGGCCACCCTGACCTCGCTCGGCGGACACGTGCACGATGCGACGGTGGCGATCGCCGCCGCCCTGGCGCTCTTTATCATCCCGGTCGACTGGCGCCGGGGCGTCTTCACGCTCCATTGGAAGGCGGCACGCGAGATACCGTGGGGGATTTTGATACTGTTCGGCGGGGGAATCGCGCTCGGCAAGGGCGTTTCGCAGAGCGGCCTGGCGGCCCAGATAGCCGGCGGCATGGAGGCGCTCTCCGGGGCGCCGTTCATCCTGCTGATCCTGATAACGGCGCTCGTCGTTACCTTCCTCACCGAGGTGACCTCGAACACGGCGATCGCGACGATTTTTCTGCCGGTCCTCGCGGCGACGGCGGTGGGGCTCGGCATGCACCCATTCGTGCTGATGATTCCGGCGACGATCTCCGCGTCATGCGCCTTCATGCTGCCGGTGGCGACGCCGCCGAACGCGATCGTCTTCTCGAGCGGAGCGATCCCAATGACGGGCATGATACGCACGGGGATATTCATGAATCTCATCGGTGTCATTCTGGTGACGCTCGTCATGTACATGCTCGTGGTGCCGGCGTTCGGCATCGCGGTTGCGCATCTTCCCGAGTGGGTGCACTAGGCGATGAACGGATCGATTCTCAAGATTACGGGACTGACGCCGCAGCTCGAGATGGAGATCGCCGATCTCCTCGACGAGGCGGCGCTGCCCTCGCGATGCGCAGAGGGCCGTGACCTCTTCGCGACGTTCGACGCGGATGGGAAGATCGTAGGTGCAGCGTGCGCCGAGCGGTGCGCCGGGAACTGTCTGATCCATTATGTCGTCGTGCGTCCCGCCTCGCGCTTGAATGGCACGGGGAGCGCGCTCGTCAACCACGTACTGGGCTACTTTGCGGGACGGTGCGATCGCGCGTATGTGGCCTCCGGCAATGCGGGACGATTCTTTGAACGGTTCGGATTCACCGATGTCCCCGCCGCGGAGCTACCGGCGGTCGTCCTTCGGGCGGGATTGCCCGCGGTCGCGGGGACTACGGCGGCCGGTACGGAGATTGCAAATGGGGCGGGGGAGGGAAACGTCATGGTAATGGAATTGCCGGGCAGGTGGACGATTCCGTAGGAGGGCGCTTTGGGAAGCCGCGGCCGCGGGAAGAGATCCCGGGCGGCCGCGGAAAGACGCCCCGCGCGGTGGTAGCGGCATAAAAAAGAGATTGACTATTCGTATTTAAGAGTTATCGTACCACTTTATTGTTTAGTGGAGAACGGATGTGCGGAGAGGATGAGAGGATGGAGGAGTTCAACGAAAGAAAACCTTTTACCATCGTGGCCGTGAGCGATCGGGGGTCCGTTCGCCCGCGGAACGAGGATTATTTCGGCATTTTCGATCCGGAAACGGATGAGTTGGCGGAGCAGTGCGGTGTGCTTGTCATCGTGGCCGATGGTATGGGGGGGCATCTCTCGGGTGCCGATGCGAGTAAAACGGTTGTCAATGCGCTCGCGGAAACCTACTTTCACGACTGCAGGGACAACGAGAAGGCGATCGACCGGCTCGCGCGCGCCTTTCGCGAGGCGAACAGGACCGTTTTCCTGACGGTCGGTGAGGGGAGGAAGGGGCTCGCCGGAACGACCTGCACCGCGCTGGCGCTGTTTCCCGACAGTGTGCATCTCGTGCATGCCGGAGATTCGCGTGCCTATCTCGTGCGGGAGGGAAGAATCAAGCAGCTGACCAAGGATCACAGCGTGGTCGGCGAGATGGTCCGAAACGGTATGCTGAGCAAGGAGGAGGCCCGGCGTCACCCGCGCCGCAATGTCATCACGAAAGCGGTTGGATTGCGCGAGGAGGTCGATCCCGATACGCACGGGGCCATTCCGGTGAAATCCGGGGATATCCTCGTGGCCTGCTCCGACGGGCTCTTCTCGATGCTGGGGGATGACGCGATCGCCGATATCGTGACGACGCACCCGCCCGATAAGGCGTGCGAGAAATTGGTCAAGAGTGCGAATGAAAAGGGCGGCGAGGATAATATCACCGTCGTCATCGCACGGAGAATGTAGGCATACCGGGAAATTTACCCATGCGCGCGGACCGTCAAAAGACGATGTTTAATGCGGCGCCCACCATCGTCTCATCGTTCAGTTCGATCTCGACATGAATCTGGTACTCCTTCGTGAGGCTGATGATCGCACCGGCACGGTAGATTACATCGGTGACGCTGCTCCAGTCGTCGTCGGCGGCGGGCCAGCCGGCCGGCCGTTTTTCAAGCTGCGATGTTTTCTTGCTGAAGTAGGTGCTGCGCAGGGTGATCGATGCGAACGGCTCGATCATGACGGATGTCGACGCCCGGAGCACGCCGCTCGTGATGACGCTGATGCCGAACAGGTTGCGGTTGTAGTAGTCGGACCGGAGGTGGCCGAGATGTCCGTCGAGGGCGATGTCCAGGGGGAGGGCGGACTCGGGGTTCACCAGATACATCTTGAGATCGATACCCGCGCCGATGGAGTTCTGTCCATGGAAACGGTCGAATCCGAGCTGGATGCCGAGATCATTGCGGCGGTTGATCGAGAAGCGCATCATCGCGCCCGTTCGGAACGCGTCCCCGCCCGCCGCCATGAATACTCCGCCCTCGACCTCGCTAGAGACCGCGGCAGTGGTGAACTGGCCGAATACCTGGGCGCCGACGATCGCCGGCAGTACAAGCGCGATGGCAGCCGCCGTGACGAATAACCGTTTCATATACTCCTCCCCGGATACATCCCCCTGATCGATCACGCCGGCCGTTCGGTGCATCTTCGTGGCGGGGCGTGATGGCGGAAATTCGATTTCCGTATACATTGAAAGTAATAACGGAGCGAGGGCTGTCCGCGCAAGGGCTAAGTGGACCCGGAGCGTGCCGGCCTCGCGTCCACACGGAACGCACTCAGCCCACCGTCATGAAAATATCGCGGTGATGTCGGCCCCGGGCAGGTATATGCAGGATTTAATGATTTACCGGTGTTGCATGTTTGAACCGGGCATCGAAATCCTGCAGGTATTGATTGGCAATCGTTGCGCAGTGAATGATCAACAGATTTTCATCGTTGATATCGTTTCCATTCTTGCTCCAGTTGGTCGAGCCGGTAATGACGATCGGATCGCTGTCGGGATGGGCGGCATCGATGATCATGTACTTGTGATGCAGTTTCCGGATTTCCTGGTCCTCGCAGACGGGAGCGGGATTGGTCCATGGATTGTTATAGTCGGGATCGGAGCTCGTCCGCCCCGTCATGTCCAGTGATGCACTCCAGTACGAATTCCAGAAACTACCGTCGAATACGCCACGTATATCAAAGCCGGTCAATTCACCGTCGGTTTCCCATTTATCTTTAAGAATATTCGCCATCTCCTGGTCGGACCAGGCGTAGATGCAGAAATAGACTTCGAAATCAGCCGATTGCAACATTTCACGCACCCTGGCCAGCGCATCATCCCCCGGGGACATGTACACTTCAACCGGCACCCCGCCGATGCAACACCGATGTGTAACATTATCAGTTTTTCGGCCATGAAAATTCGATGCGTACGGGTCAGGGACCAGGCTGTCGGAGCCCCACATCTCGTTGAACTCGATCGTGTATGCCCGCGCGATGTCACAACCGTTCAGCAGGATGGAGTTGTTCGTGTTGCCGTTCAATTCGCCGGCCGCCTGGTTATCTTCCGTGCCGTACAGACCCGTTACCGTGAAATTCCACGATCCGGTCCAGACCCATTCGTTGTCGACGACAACGAATTTGTTATGCATCTGGTAATCGTATCCGGTGCTGTAAGGCTGACCATCGGGTTTCCTCTCGCCATCACAGAGCATCATGTCGTTTTTGTAAATCGGCGCGTCGGCGAAGATATGGATATCGTCTTCGGTGCCGGCGGTACCGTCGAGACCCTTCAGCATCGATTCCAGTTTCTCCTTCATCAGCTCGTACCGCTCGACGCCGTCCCCGTCGGGATCCTTGGCGTCAACGATGGCCCTGACGGCGATACCCTGCGCTGCCTTGCCGATGAGAGCGTCGGTGAGATCATCCAGGTTGATTTCGTAGCACGTGAAATCAATGGTGCTCTCGGCCATCTGTATCAACTGAATCAATTTTTCTTCCAGGTTGATACAGCCGTTGGCCTCGTTGCCGGGAGTACAACGTTCGCTGTCACAGTACTTGTTGAAGAATGCCACCAACGGCCCATCGAAGCCGTTTCCGTCGCCATCGCCGTCCGGGATAACAAAATCCTCGTTCTCACAGCCTGCCATGATCACGGCGACAATGCAGATCGAGAGGATACAGAAAAGGCGGGTAAACGAACGCATTCTGGACACCCCCTCCGGAATTTTCGCATCTAATATTAATAAATTTTATTAATGAGCCTCTATTATCATTATATAATCGTTATTAAATTTGTCAATAGACCCGGTGGGATTGGACTCTTTGTTTTCGGCCGGTGGTTGATACGAAGGCGCAATTCAACGCATGACGGGGTGTTTGCTGCTTGAAAGCGACGAAGATGCAACTATTTCACTGTGTCCTGCCTGATCCACACGTGGACATTTTTTTAACTAAATGTTATACTTGTAAATAGGGAGTAACGGCATGATGCGGCAGGCGATTCACGCGGGAAAAAATCCGGTTAATTTTCCTGTTGACCGCGCAACATCTCGTATGGCATATTGAGGATCGCCACAATATATAGTATGAATTGATAACGAGTGCTTCTGCGCAGCGAATTCATCTAAGTCATTGAGGAAATGGAGGTTAGGATGTCGCGCGCCCGTCTCAAACCACGTATCACACCGAACGCGCTCCGCGTTCTCGAGAAGCGGTACCTGCGCAAGGATATCAACGGGAAACTCACCGAGACACCGGAGGAGATGCTCGCGCGGGTTGCGGCGAACGTGGCCTCCTCCGAGAGGCGCTACGGCGACAGCAAGAACTGCGCGCACTGGGAGGGGCAGTTTTATGAAATGATGGCGAGCCTCGATTTCCTACCCAACTCCCCGACATTGATGAACGCCGGCGCCGAGCTGCAGCAGCTCTCCGCCTGCTTCGTGCTCCCGATCGAGGATTCGATGGAGAGCATATTCGAGACGATCAAGCGCACGGCCCTGATACACAAGAGCGGCGGCGGAACGGGATTCTCGTTCTCGCGCATCAGGCCGAAGAACGACGTCGTAAAGACGACGAAGGGGATCTCGAGCGGCCCGATCTCGTTTATGACGGTGTTCGATGCGGCCACGGAGACGGTCAAGCAGGGAGGAACGCGGCGCGGGGCCAACATGGCCATCCTCCGCGTCGACCATCCCGACATACTCGATTTCATCACGGCGAAGAAGGACAACCGGCGCCTCAACAATTTCAACATATCGGTCGGCGTGACGAACGATTTCATGCGGGCGGTCCTGGAGGAGCGCGATTATGAACTGGTGAACCCGCACGGGGGAGAGATCGTCGACCGTATATCGGCGCGCAAGGTGTTCGATATGATCGTCGAGCTGGCCTGGAAGAACGGTGAGCCGGGTGTGGTTTTTCTCGACCGTGTCAACGAGTCCAATCCAACGCCGCACATCGGCGCCATCGAGAGCACCAACCCGTGCGGAGAGCAGCCGCTGCTGCCGTACGAGTCGTGCAACCTCGGTTCGATCAACCTCTCGCGCATGACGGCGCGGTCGAATGGGAGCGCGAAGATCGATTTCGCCAAGCTCGGCGAGACGGTCACGAAGGCCGTGCGGTTCCTCGATAATGTAATCGACGTCAATCGTTATCCCCTCGAGAAGATCCGCGAGATGACCCTGGCGAACCGGAAGATCGGTCTCGGCGTGATGGGATTCGCCGACATGCTGGTGGAGCTCGAGATACCGTACGATTCGGAGGACGCCCTCGAGGTCGCAGGCGAAGTCATGGGCTTCATCCACCGGGAGGCGCGCAGTAACAGCGCCGCGCTCGGTGCGGAGCGCGGCAACTTCCCGAACTACAAGGGGAGCGTCTACGATAACGACGAGACGCCTCACATGCGGAACGCGACGACCACGACGATCGCCCCGACCGGCACGCTGAGCATCATCGCCGGGTGCTCGAGCGGTGTCGAGCCGCTGTTCGCCGTCGCATTCATCCGGAACGTGATGGACAACGACGAACTGGTCGAGGTGAATCCGGTCTTCCGTGAGCTCGCCGAGCGGGAGGGGTTCTACAGTGAGGAGCTGATGAAGCGGATCGCGCTCGAGGGTTCCGTGCAGGGGCTCACCGGCGTGCCCGAGAAATGGCGCCGCATTTTCGTCACCGCGCACGACATCAGTCCCGAATTGCACGTGCGCATCCAGGCGGCTTTCCAGAAGTACACCGACAACGGCGTCTCGAAGACGGTGAACTTCCGCAGCACGGCGACCACGGAGGATGTCGAGCGTGTATATCGCAAGGCGTACGAGCTCGGCTGCAAGGGTGTGACGATATACCGTGATGGAAGCCGTGACGAACAGGTGCTCAATATCGGCACGGTGAACCGGGCGGAGGAGGGCCGCGAGGAGGGTATGGATATCGATCTGCTCACCCCTCGTGCGCGGCCGATGGTCACCACCGGCGCGACGCGCAAGATGACAACGGGATGCGGCAATCTCTACGTCACGATAAACGAGGACGAGCACGGCCCGTTCGAGGTATTCACGCAGATGGGCAAGGCCGGCGGCTGCTCCGCCTCGCAGGCCGAGGCGATCAGCCGGTTGATCTCGCTCGCGCTGAGGGCGGGGATCGATCCCCAGGAGATCATCAAGCAGCTCCGCGGCGTCCGCTGTCCCAATCCGGGATGGGAGAAGGGAGGCATGATTCTCTCGTGCAGCGACGCCATCGCGAAGGCGATCGAGCGTTACATCCTCGAGCACAAGACCCCCGCGGGCAAGAAGGTCGAGCTGATGTCGACGGGTTATCTCGACAAGGTTGCCGGATTCTGCCCCGACTGCGGGGGCGTGATGGAGCACGAGAGCGGCTGCGCCGTCTGCCGCGAGTGCGGATTTTCGAAGTGCGGGTAGGGGACGATTGCGTTTGCTCACAGGATAACAGGCGATATGTACCATTTCGGAGGTTTACATGAAGGAGAAGAGGCCGTTCGATAAGACATTCATGCTGGCTCCCGTACCCGTTGTGCTCGTCGGTTGCGCCGACGAGAAGCTCGGACAGAATGTCCTGACCATCGCCTGGTGCGGCGTCGATTGCTCCGATCCACCGACGATCCACGTCTCGTTGCGGCCGAGCAGGCATTCGTACCGCATGATAAAGGAGAGCGAGTGCTTCACCGTCAACATACCGACGCGAAAGCTCCTCCACGAGGTGGACCTTTGCGGAACCGTGTCGGGAAAGTTCGGGGACAAATTTGAGCGCTCCGGTCTCACGCCCGTGCCCGGGACGGAGATCAAGGCGCCGATCATCGACGAGTGCCCGATCAATCTCGAATGCAGGGTCCGCGAGGTCATCGAGCTGGGGCTGCACCACATGTTTATCGGGGAGATCGTTGCCCGGCACGCCGATTCAGAGATCCTCAAGGACGGTAGGATCGATTTTTGCCGGATCCCGCTGATCGGCTACGTGCACGGGGAGTACTGGTCGATGGGAGAGCGGATCGGGGAGTACGGACTCTCGCGGGAGCGCCCCGAGAAGTAGAAACGGCCGCCGCCCGAGCGGCCGTTTCATGCCTGCAATAGGCTGCAACAGATAATCTATTTGATTTTCTTGCCTGTTTCGGATAGGATCCATTCGGAAGCCGGTTTTCGGCATGCCGGTTTTCGGGCGATCCTGTAAGATGCCGCTGCCGCATAGGGGGACGCTGGGAAGGGGTGTTGGGAAGATGGGCGCGTTGAAAGAAGCGATGAAGCGGGAATTGAACATCCGGGGATACAGTCCGAAGACGGTGAAAGCGTATCTACTGCACGTTACGGGTTTCGTGCGATATTTCGACAAGAGCCCCACCGAGCTCGATAGGAGTCATATCTACCAGTACCTGCTGCATCTCACCAACGAGAGAGGCGTGTCAGTCGCATATCGCGATCAGGCGGTCAGCGCATTGAAGTTTCTCTATGGCCGAGTGCTGGGAAGGCCGTTCGTCGCCGATTCGCTGCCGCGGCCGAAGAAAGAACACAAGCTGCCGGCGGTCCTCAGCGCCGGCGAGGTGAAAAAATTCCTCGAGGCGGTGCGCAACATAAAGCACCTCACGATACTGATGCTGATGTATTCGGCAGGACTGCGGGTCGGCGAGGCGGTCAGGCTCAAGGTGGACGATATCGATTCGGACCGCCGCATGATCCACGTACGAGGCGGAAAAGGGAAAAAGGACCGCTACACTTTGCTCTCCAACACGGCGCTCGAGGTATTACGGATGTACTGGTGGTTGTACAAGCCGGAGAACTGGCTGTTTCCCGGTGAGCGGGAGGGCCGGCATATCTCGGCGCGGACGGTGCAGAAGGTCGTCGAACAGACGAGAAAGAGGGCGGGTATACGGAAATATTTCAGCGCGCATACGTTGCGTCACAGCTTCGCAACGCACCTGCTCGAGAACGGCACGGACCTCAGGTACATACAGGAGCTGCTGGGGCACAAGAGCTCGAAGACGACCGAGGTCTACACGCACGTGACCAGGCGGAATATCGCGAGGATCACGAGCCCGCTGGATACACTCCTCAATTTTTCCATAACGCGCACCGCCCCCACGCATAACCGCACCACCTTTAACCCGAACAAACATACAGATACGACCGGGGAGG
>CBFCXB010000011.1:0-15737 GCA_965601905.1 uncultured bacterium
TTTCGCGATTCGAGTGTTGGATAGATCTGGTATGGAGGGTAAAAATCATACTCGATCGCGTATCCATACCTAATGATCTCAGCGTCCTCGAGCCCCGGAACGGTCTTCAACATGGCACGTTGGACATCCCGCGGGAGACTCGTTGCCATACCATTTATGTATATCTCATCACTCTCGCGCCCTTCGGGCTCGAGGAACAGTTGGTGTCTGTCGCGACTGGGAAATCTCACCACCTTATCCTCGATCGATGGGCAGTAGCGTGGTCCGATCCCCTTGATCTGTCCCGAGAAGAGGGGCGAGCGCTCTATATTCCTGCGTATGATACCGTGCGTACTACCATTGGTGTACGTGATGTAGCATGGAACCTGCTCGATGTCGAGCTTCGCCGTGCGAAACGAGAACGGAACCGGCTCCTCATCACCCGGCTGCTCTACGCACCGCGAGAAGTCTATCGTCCCCTTCCTCAGCCGGGGCGGCGTACCCGTCTTCAAGCGCCGGCGGACTATTCCTATCTTTGCCAGATTGTCCGAGAGCCGTTTCGCCGGCGGTTCCCCCTCCCGACCTCCCGGCGTGGTATCCTCTCCGATATGCATCAATCCGTTGGGAAATGTCCCGAGTGCAAGCACGACCCTCCGCCCCGTTATTTGCTCGCCGCCCGCGAGCTCCACCCCGGCAACGCTCCCCGCATCGGCAATGATGTCGCTTACCTCCCCTTCGAGGATCTCGAGATGATCATGACTTTCGAGTGTGCTAAGCATATGTCGATGGTACGCCGCCTTGTCCGCCTGAGCGCGGGGCGACCATACGGCCGGTCCCTTCGCCCGGTTCAGCATCCTGAACTGTATCCCTGCATCGTCGATACACAGACCCATTTCACCCCCGAGCGCATCTATCTCGCGCACGAGCTGCCCCTTCGCCAATCCCCCTACCGCGGGATTGCACGGCATGCGCGCTATGTCATGCAGATGAATTGTGACGAGCAGCGACCTGAAGCCCATTCTTGCCGCGGCGAGAGCCGCCTCACAACCGGCATGCCCTCCGCCGACCACTATGACATCGTATTGCCCACCTCGATTTTTATTTATAATCATTATTGTTATGCTTTTTGTTGCTTTTTGTAAAATATGTTACGCGGGTTTTCCACATTCTGGCCGATCCGGCCAGAAACCAAGAGGTCTCGTTTAATCTCTTGCGCTTGGGCTCGTCAAGCTCTGTAGCGCTGGAGCCAGCGATCGCTACCATCACAACGGGGCCGAACCAAGGGGCCGGGTGTTCGTGGCTCACTTTCCGATGCAGAATCGGCTAAATATCGCATCGAGAAGGCCTTCGGTTACGGTCCTCCCGGTGACCGCACCACACGCATCCGCCGTCGCCCGTATTTCGATGCTCAGGATCTCCGCGGGGGCTCCGTCATCGATGGCCGCTACAAGCCGCTCGAGTGCCCCTTTCGCCTCCCGCAGCGACGCTCCCTGCCGTGCATTGATGGCAATCCGTTCCCTGCCGATCTCTACCGTCCCCTGCTGGACGGTTTTATCGTAGATCCACCGTCGCAGCGCCTCCAGTCCCTCGCCGGTCTTTGCCGATACCGCGGCCACACTCGGTGATTGGAGTATCTGCGCCGCCTCCCGCTGCGGGATCGTGATTCCGAGATCTATCTTGTTGAGCACGAAGAGCGTCTTTGCGCGGTCCGTCGCCTCCAATGCATCAAGGACCTCATCCCGCCAAGCAACGCTGCCGTCTATGATGAACATCACGAAATCAGCATCGCGCGCCGCTCTCCTGCCGATAGAAATGCCGCGCGCTTCTATATCGCATCCTGTTTCTGCAATCCCGGCGGTGTCCTCGAGGTGATAGGTGAATCCCTTGATATGAATGCGTTCCCTGAGGATATCGCGCGTCGTTCCGGGAACGGGCGAGACAATTGCACGCTCCTCCCCGAGGAGCGCGTTGTAAATGCTGCTTTTACCTGCATTCCGCGGGCCCATGATTGTTACACGGATTCCCCCGCGCAGCTTCCCCCCGGCCACTTCTGAATCGAGCAGTTCCATGATACGACCCTGCAGCTCACCCGCAACGCGCCGCAGCTCCTCCGGTGCGTACGTCTCTATCTCCTCCTCTGTGAAATCGATCGATGCCTCGACGAGGGCGAGTTGCTCGAGAAGGATCTCCTCCACGCCCCTAACCTTGCGGGAGAGCCCTCCCTCGAGGTGTTCGAGGGCTATTCTTCGCTGGAGCCTTGTCTCCGACGCTATCAGATCGGCGATCGCCTCTGCCTGCGCGAGATCGAGTTTTCCATTGATAAATGCGCGCCTGGTGAATTCGCCCTGCCCCGCCACGCGCGCACCACGCCGTACGATCTCCTCGATTACCTCCGAGACGACCTGCATGCTTCCGTGGCACGAGATTTCCACGACCTCTTCTCCCGTATAGCTGTCGGGGGCGCGCATCACATGGACCAGTGCCTCGTCGAGTATCTCTCCTCGTTCGTTTCGAATGGATCTCTGATGACTCGTATGGGACGGCCACTTACCGGCGCCCGGCGCCATGGCATCGAGTATCGACACCGCCTCGGGACCGGACACACGCACAACCGCGATCCCCGATTCCCCGGGGGGTGTGCTGAGGGCGACAACGGTGTCACCGTTCAAGATCGACATCTGCCTTCTCGTTGGTTGATGGATGCCGTGGACTCGAAACCGCCTGAAGGGGCGTGCAACACGGGGCGCACCGGCCGCGGCGAATCTTTTCCGCCCCCGGAGGTAGAGGAACCCTTTGATACGCGGCCGTTACCGATTTCTCGATCTGGTGTTTCTTCTCTCACCGCTCCGGACGGGTGAGATATACACCTTGCGCATTTCGCCGTCCCCTACCGTGTATGTGGAGACTCCATCCTCGTCTGCGAGAGTGATATGTACGATCCGTCTCTCCGCAGCCTTCATCGGTTCGAGGGCAACCTCCCGATTTGTCTTTCTCGCCCGGTCGGCGGCCTTTATCGCCTTTTGACGTAGTATATCCATCCTGTTTCTCAGATACCCCCCGACGTCCAGCGTCAGCCGTTGATACCCGCCCATCTTGCGGGACACGATGCGCCCCACGAGATGTTGGAGCGAGCTAAGCGTATCTCCCTTTCTCCCTATCAGGAGTCCATCGACGCCCGCCGTCTCCAAGTTGATATATGTGGTGTCCTCTTTTTCCTCTGTGAATATACGGTAATTGACATCGAGGCAATCCATGATCGCTTTAGCCACCTCGTCTGCGATCTCCTCGATCCCCTTGGAACTCTTTTTCCTCGATACCCTGATCTTTGCATCGCGGGCGCCGAACAGATTGAGCATCCCTTTCTGCCCGGCGTCCAGTATCTCTATCTCGACCTCTTCTATGCGTGCACCGAGCTGATCGAGCGCCTTCTCGAGGGCCTTCTCAACGGTTTTTCCCGTTGCCTCTATTCTTCTTTCCTTGCTATTACCGACGTTTTTCCTCATTGTGTAATCTCCCTCGATTGCTAGTGATATGATCGACGCTTGCTCTTGATCTTGCGCTTCCCGCCGCTGCGTTTCGATTTTTTCGCACTCCCCGCCGCCTTTGAATCCTCCTCACCTTCCCCCGTCGTGCCGGAACCGCTCTCGATTTTCTCCCCCTCGGGGCTTTCCTGTAATGATTTCTCCTCCTTTTTTTCTGCTTCTTTGTGTACGTAGTACTGCTGAATGATCGTCAAGATATTGTTCACAAACCAGTAGAGCACCAGCCCCGACGGCATTCCGTAGAAGAAAAAGGTGAAGATGATAGGCATGGCGGTCGACATCATCTTCGTCTGGGCCTGTGGTGCGGCCTCCCCCGTCGGCGATGCCCCCATCTTGGACTGAAGAACCATCGCGGCGCCCATCAGTATCGGTAGAAGATGAAACTCGTTGCCGATAAACGGCAGCGAAGCGCCGAAGTTAAAGAGGGTATCCGGGGAGGAAAGGTCGTTGATCCACAGAACAAATGGGGCGTTCCTGATCTCGATTGTATTCCTGAGCACATTGAAAAGGGCGATGAACACCGGCATCTGAAGCAACAGCGGGAGACAGCCGCCAAGCGGATTTACCCCGGCTTCCTTGTAGAGCGCCATCATCTTCTCGTTCATCTTTGTCTTGTCGTCCTTGTACTTCTGCTGTAGCTCCTTGATCCTCGGCTGTAAGCGCTGCATATCCTTCATCGACTTGAAGCTCTTGTGCGTGAGCCGATAAAACAGCACCTTCGTCAGTACCGACAGCAGAATGATTATCAGGCCGTAATTCGGTATGAAGCGCCTCAGGAACGTCATGAAATTCAGGACGATCACGCTGAGGAAACGGAGCCTGCCGAGATCGATCGTCTTTTCCAGCCCAATGCCGTACCCCTTGAGCGCTTCCATATCAAGGGGCCCGAGGTAGCATGCGAAAGACTCCTCGACGAGCCGTGGATCGCCCCGGAACGGGTAGCGCAGGGCGTATCCGATGAATCCGCTTTTACTGTTCCCCCGAAGGAGAGCGGTACCGGAGCGTGGCTGTTCCGGTATAATTGCGCTGAGAAAATATTTCGTCCGCGCTCCCGCCCAGACAACCATTCCTTCGTGCCCCTTCTCGTCCACCTTCCCGAACTTTCCGAGTGACTCCTTGTAGAACTCCTCTCCCAGCATTCCCATCGATGCAAACTGCCTCCGGTCGCCTTTCACGTCCTCCTCGGTACCGGCCATCCCGCAATCCCATTGAAGCTCATACGAATCGGTCTTCTGGAGTTCCCCCTCCCGTGTGATCTTGACCGTCAGGCCAATCTCGTATGTGCCACTACTAAAGACGAACCGCATCTCCGCGGCCGAGCCGCCCGGCCCCGCGCGCCGGAACACCACCGAGGCGCCCTCGGTTCCGTCGATGACCCGCACCTCGCGATCCTCAGTGACCGGTTCCCCGTGCACCAGCGTCTCGAAAACCACGCTCGAAAGGTCCTCCCGCCGAGTTCCCTCCCGGAGGCTGAGGGAGAATCCACCGATGGCGCCTCCGCGCACAAGCTCCACCGGCTCCCCTCCGATTCCTTCGAATTCGAGGAGCTTGGCGCTTTCGACCCACCCGCCACGGCTGTTCAACACAACGGCCATTTTCTCCGTGACGACCGTTATTCTGACCTCGTTCGGTTCTTCCCCGATCGCCCCAAACACCCCCGCCGTTTCGGAAGGCTCGACGTCCTTCACCGGAAGAGGCTCGGATTCGACCGCCGTTTCTTCTTTCTGTTCCTCTTCCTGCTCCCGCATCTCCGACGCGGCAATGGAATCGGCGACCGCCTTCTCGCGAAGCTGAACCGCCCGTTTGCGGGACATCTCCCGATTCTTGGGGGCGACATAGAACATCTGCCACAGAATCAGCACGAGAAATGTCACAATGATTGCCAGCAGAGAGCGTTTGTCCATACGTGCATTCCCTTCCGCTTGTCGATGCGTTAGTTTCTGGATCAATGCAACGGGTCGTAACCGCCGGGCGAGAACGGGTGGCACCTCAGAACGCGGCGGAGAGAGAGGTAGGTTCCCTTCAGGAAACCGTATCGCCTAAGCGCCGACTCCGAGTACGCGGAGCAGGTAGGCGTAAACCGGCATACCGGTGGATGATACGGGGAAATCATAATTTTGTATGTCCTGACGGCCATGAGGCCGGCGTACGTCAGAATCCTTGATATCATCCGCTCTTTGATATTAGCCCAGCCCTTCCGAGAGAGCTCTCCACATCGCGATAGAGATCCTGAAATGACGTCTTGCCCGGGTCGAAAGAGGCGATGAACACGATCCAGAGGTTACGCTCCTCGATGCGATGCCGAAGCTTCTGAAAGATCTCCCTCATTAACCTCTTCGCCCTGTTGCGCTGATACGCCTTTCCAACCCTTTTCTTGCTCGCTACGAAACCGGGGATAACCCCTTCGTTGCCTTTACGAATGTAACATATGGTAATTGCATCCCCCACAACCCGCCTACCCTCACTGTATACGACACGGAACTGACTGTCCCGTCTCAATGTTGCGAATGCCATACGGCATCAACTACCCTTTCCCGTCTCATACCGTAAGGCGCTTACGTCCCTTTGCCCTCCTTCTTTTTAACACCAGGCGCCCATTCTTTGTTTTCATTCTCTTCCTGAACCCGTGAGTTCTCTTCATCCGGGTGTTATGCGGTTGGTACGTCCGTTTCATAATTACTGCCCTGCCGTTCCTGCGTCCCTGCTATCTAGCATTCATCTAGTTATATAAACAATCTACAATAGACCAGCTTTATGTATTTGTCAAGATTTTTGTGTCGCACCCATTTAACTTCTTACCATTCCGGATGGTTACACAGTCGCTGCCGCTTTTTCAACCTCGTCCGCTCACGATGCGCCTTCCCGCCATTGTGCGGCACCCACACAACCATATGTCACAACATAAATTATCAATTTGTTTTTGCACGCCCCAAAAATTTCTTGATCAGCCGGAATCCGTGTGCTACATTTCCGTCCGCGGGATGAGGGGTGAAAAGCCCATCGAACGAGCACAACCACAAGGATCACACATTTTGCTACACTACACCAATCGTTTGTAAATGTGGAAAAGGCTCTACATAGTAAACCGGAAACCCGCCGAACTCTTTGTAAGACCTAAAATTATTTAGTTATCCACATTTGTGGATAAGCTGAGCTTCTCCAAAAGAACGCAGTGGTTCTCCTGTAGGGTTGTTTTTTTCTTTGCGGGACGCGAGGTTGCGGAATTGGGACTCGAGGGCGGCAAAACGTTGGGTATCGAGGGATTACAGGAGATCTGGGGCGCCATTCTCGAGCGTATGAAGACGCTGGTGAACACCCAGAGCTACCAGACCTGGATCAAGCCGACAAAACTGGTGGGCTACGATAAGGGATGCCTCACCGTCCAGGGGCCGAATCCCTTCTTTATCGACTGGCTCGCCGAGCACCACAAGGACAAAATGCGGCTCGCCGCCAGCGAGGCCCTCGGCGAAGAGGTGACGGTCGAATTCGTCGCCTCCCCGTCACCTCCGCGTGTATCCCCACCCGATTCGAACGTGCGCCGGTCCGTGCTCGTCAGGGACCCCGTCACTCTGCCCAACAATTTGCAACTCAACAGCCGTTACACGTTCGAGCAATTCGTCGTCGGCGGGAACAACCGCCTGGCGCACGCAGCCGCCCGCGCCGTCTCCGATCATCCAGCCCATGTCTACAATCCCTTGTTTATCTACGGAGGTGTTGGTCTTGGCAAGACGCATCTCATCCAGGCGATCGGCCACGCGGTGATCCAGGAGCGCTCCGCGCTCAAGATCTCGTACGTTTCCACCGAGAACTTCATGAACGAGCTCATCCATGCCATCCGCAAGGGCATCACGTTCGAGTTCAAGGAGCGTTACCGGAACATCGACATCCTGCTGATCGACGACATTCAATTTCTCGCCGGCAAGGAGAGTACGCAGGAGGAGTTCTTTTTCACGTTCAACGCTCTGCATGACGCCAACAAACAGATCGTCGTTACGAGCGATCGGCCGCCCAAAGAGATACCAACGCTTCAGGAACGTCTTACGTCGCGGTTCGAGTGGGGACTTATCACGGATATCCAACCTCCCGACCTCGAGACGAGAATCGCTATACTGCGCAAGAAGGTGGAGAACGAACGCATACAGATTCCCGACGACGTCATCCAGATCATAGCCGAAAACGCGAAAAGCAACATCCGCGAACTCGAGGGGTCGCTCATACGGATCCTCGCCTGCTCGAGTCTTACCTGTCAGGAAATCAACGTCGATATGGCCCAGGAGGTGCTCCAGGATATAATCAAGGGCTCATCGAAAAAAAAGATCAACATTCAAACGATTCAGAAGGTCGTCTCCCAGTACTTCGATGTTCCGCTCGAGAGTCTCAAAGCGAGAACGCGCATCAGCAATGTTGTTATCGCGCGTCAGGTCGGTATGCTCCTCTCCCGCGAGTTGACGGGGCTCCCACTCGTCCAGATCGGAAAGCGCTTCGGAGGAAGGGATCACAGCACCGTTCTCCATTCAATCAAGAAGGTACATAAACTGGCCAAGGGAGACATTGCCTTCAGCAGGAAGATTCAAACAATCAAGGACGAACTACTCGATTGACCGACCCTGTACATCCTCACCTACTTTCCATATTTTTCACACATGTGTTGTGTACATCATGTTGACACCACGGTCCCCATACGCGGAAATGTTGAAAATTTTAAAGATTCCACATCTCTTTCAACAACCCATCAAGCAACGATATCTGCTTCCCGGCGACCCCACCTCAACACTATCAACATCCCAACACCTTCTATTACAACTACTACTTATTTAATAAATAGAAGAATACAAGAGGTGTTTTGTTGAGTTCCTATGGCGTTTTTTAATTTCACTTGAACAGGTATACTATTTGGCGTATTATTTTCTTTCCCTTTGATGTATGCAGGGAAGTAGACTCGGTGCATATTGGAATCTGTCAGGAGGTGGCGGTGTGAAGGCAATCATCCCACTAGGAGAGCTTGTAAAGAAGATGAATGCAATTTCGTCGGTCGTGCCTACGAGAACGACGATGCCGATTCTATCAACCGTGCTGATCGGCGCGAAGGATGCGGATATCTATTTCTCCGCTACAGATCTTGATATATCGGTGCGGTCGAAGGTCGCGGGAACAGTCGAGGAGGAAGGGGCCATAGCCGCGCCGGCACGGAAGGTCGCGGAGATCGTGAAGTCGCTTTCCGGTAAGGAGGTGTCTCTCACGGTGGCCGAGGAAAAACTCACCATAGAGTGCGGCAAGAGCCGATTTGTGGTTAATGGCAGGAAACCGGAGGATTTCCCAACGCTTCCCAAACAGGAAAGCAAGACGACGGTCCGGATCGACCCCGAGCTTCTCTCGCGCTTGATCAATAAGACGATTTATGCCGTTTCGACGGATCTAACACGGCCCGCACTGTGCGGTGTCCTATGGGAGGTGGCAAAGGATTGCGTGTCGATGGTTTCCACTGACGGCCACCGACTCGCAAAGGTCGAAGTCGGTATCGATCTCGGAAAGATCGAGAAGATGAGCGTTATCGTACCGCCGAAGGCACTGTCTACGTTCAAGGCGTACGCCGAGGGTGAAAAGGAGATAACGGTCAATCTCGGGGAGAACAGTATATCGTTCGAGATGACGGAAAGCACAATCTACTCACGGCTGCTCGAAGGGCCGTTTCCCAGTTACGAGAAGGTCATTCCCGAAAACAACGAGAAGGAACTCGTAATAGACCGAGAGTTGCTCGCCAATGCGACAAAGCGCGTTTCGATCCTATCCGATGCCCTGACGCATCAGGTTGTCTTCGCTCTGGACAAGGATATGGTGACGCTCCAGGTGACAACGCAGGAAGTCGGGGAAGCGACAGAGGAGATCGAGGCGGTTTTCTCGGCCGAGCCGATGTCGATCGGGTACAACGCGGCATATATCCAGGAGATCCTGAGAACGATCGAAACGGAGAAGATATCGTTCATGCTCGACCGTTCAGACAATGCGGGAATGATTAGGCCGATTGCCGATACCGAGGAAAAGATAAAGCATATATGCATCGTGATGCCGCTCAGGATAAGTTGAAGGTGTCAAAAAGGGAAGTGGGTGTGTGGGGGTGTTAGTGCGATCGCTCGACGCCGGACATTTTCGAAATATAGAGAGAGCGTCCCTCACCTTTTCCGATTCGTTCAATTTTGTCACCGGGGGCAATGCCGAGGGCAAAACCAATCTGCTCGAGGCCATTCATTTCTTCTCGCTCGGAAGGTCATTCAGAACACGGCACGCGCAGGAGGCTATCGCGTTTGGAGCGGAATACTTCTTTCTGAGGCTCGCCGGTATAAGCGACGGCGGCGTCAACTTCGATCTCGAGATCGGTGTTGAACGGGGAGGGCGGGTAAAGGTGTCGGCCGGCGGCACGACCCTTTCTGGATTGGGCGAGATTATCGGCGTTATCCCGTCGGTTCTTTTCGTTCCGGAGGATGTTTACTTGGCTGCGGGACCGCCGCGGCTGCGGCGGTTGTTCATCGACTACACAGCGGCGCAGGTATCGCCGGCGTTTCTCGGAGAGCTTAAAAGATACCGAGCGGTTCTCAGGAATCGCAATGCACTGCTCAGAGCGATGGCGGAGGGGAGGGCGGGCGGTGAGGAACTCACCGCATGGGACGAGATGCTGGTGGAGAAGGGCGCCGCCGTCACGCGGGGAAGGATCAAAATACTCGCCGAGGTGCTCCGTCACAGCGACGGTCTCTGTCCGGAGCTGCTCCCCCAGGGCGAGCGCCTCGTTATGCGGTACGTATGTTCGTTCAACGAGGAGGGGATAAAACCGGAGCAGGCCCTGCGAAACGCTTTGAAGCGTTGCCGCGACAGCGAGATGCGGCGGGGATACACGCTTGCGGGGCCGCACTACGATGATGTGGCGATCTATCTCGGGGATACGGAGCTCAGGCGCTACGGTTCGCAGGGAAGAAAGCGGCTCGCCGCGGTCATGCTGAAGCTGGCGCAGGCGCAGACTATCATGTCGAACAGGGCCGAGCGCCCCGTCGTACTCCTAGATGATGTTTTCTCCGAACTGGACGGAGAAACGGCGGGCCGCGTTAAGGGAGTGCTTTCCAACCGGTATCAGAGTTTCGTTACCTCCCCGCGCATGGACGACTTCGCCGGGTACCGCAGTGACGGCGCATGTTTCACGGTAGAGGGGGGGAGGTTCCGCAAGGTGGAGGGAGAGGGGCTGAGCACATGAGGATCATTCGGAAACACCCCCCGGAGAGAGTAATCGCCCGGCATATTTTTCTTTCTTTTTATTGTTATTATTCATACAATAAGACTCGTCGGGTGCGCTGTTTCAGGGAACGGGAGGTGGTACCGGGATGAAGTCGAAAAAGGTGGGGAATATCCTCCCGGGAGTGATGAAGCGTCTCGGTCTTGATGTAAAGCTCAGAGAGGCCCATCTCGTGCGGGAATGGCGGTCGGTCGTCGGCGAGGCGGTTGCGGCGCGGAGCAGGCCGACCGTCGTGAGAAAGCACATTCTTCTGGTTGAAGTCGAGAATAACGCGTGGATGCAGGAGATCCGGTTCCATCAGCGCGAGATCATCGAGAGGATACGAGAAACATTTCCAGATCTAGGGATTGAAGGGCTGCGGCTCATGCTGGAAAGGGAGAGGGAGGCGGAATGAGCCAGGAATACACGGCAAAGGGAATTCAGGTCCTGAAGGGGCTCGAAGCGGTGCGGAAACGCCCCGCGATGTATATCGGCAGCACCGACATCCACGGCCTCCATCACATGATATACGAGGTAGTGGACAACAGCATCGACGAGGCGATGGCGGGAACATGCAACAACATAGAGATAACCATTTCCAAAGACAACTCCGTGATGGTTACTGATGACGGCCGGGGCATTCCGGTCGACATACATCCAACGCAGAAGCGCCCCGCCGTCGAGGTAGTCATGACGACCCTTCATGCGGGAGGGAAGTTCGACCACAAGAGCTACAAGGTGTCCGGCGGCCTACACGGCGTCGGCGTTTCCGTCGTCAACGCGCTCTCGAAATGGCTCGAGGTGGAGATATGGCGCGAAGGGCATTCTTATAAACAGCGCTTCGAGCTTGGCAAACCAAAGGGCACGCTGGTGGAGGAAGAGCAGAAGGGAAGAAAGAAAACCGGGACGAGCGTCACGTTCCTTCCCGACGACACGATATTCATGACGCCGGATTACAGCTTCGACACGCTCTCGCAACGTTTCCGGGAACTTGCGTTTCTCAACAAGGGGATAACGATCCGGTTCATCGATGGACGGACCGAAAAAAGCCACGAATTCAAATACTCGGGGGGGATCGTCTCGTTCGTGAAATTCCTCAACCAGAACAGGAACACGCTCCACAAGCCGCCGATATATTTTTATTACGCTGATGATACGTACGAGGTCGAGTCCGCCATCCAGTACAACGATACCTACACGGAGAAGATTTTCTGCTTTGCGAACAACATCAACACCGTCGACGGCGGCACGCACCTCGTCGGATTCAAGACGGCGCTGACGAGGACGCTCAACAGCTATGCCCAGAAAAACAACCTCTTCAAGAAGCAGAAGATCGCACTCTCGGGCGACGACGTGCGTGAGGGGATCACCGCCGTGTTGAGCATCAAGCTTCCCGACCCTCAGTTCGAAGGACAGACAAAGGCGAAGCTCGGAAACAGCGAACTGAAAGGGCTCGTCGAGAGCGTGATAGGGCAAAAACTGGGGGAGTACCTCGAGGAGCACCCATCGGTGGCCAGGAAGATCATCGACAAGGCGCTCCAGTCGGCCCGGGCCCGCGATGCGGCGAGGAAGGCGCGCGAGTTGGTAAGACGGAAATCGGCGCTCGAGTCGAGCGCGTTGCCGGGCAAGCTCGCCGACTGCTCGATCGACGACCCCGCCCAGTGCGAGTTGTACCTCGTCGAGGGTGACTCGGCGGGCGGGTCGGCAAAACAGGGACGGGACAGGCGCTTTCAGGCGATACTGCCGATGAAAGGGAAGATCCTCAATGTCGAGAAGGCGCGTATAGACAAGATACTCTCGAACGAGGAGATTAAGACGATCATCACGGCGATCGGGACTGGGATCGGCGAGGAAGAGTTCGATATATCGAAGGCCCGGTATCACAAGATCATCATCATGACCGATGCGGACGTCGACGGCGCACACATCAGGACACTCGTCCTCACCCTCTTCTTCCGCTACATGCCGCAACTCATCAATGCGGGATATGTCTACGTCGCGCAGCCCCCGCTGTATCGTATCAAGAAGGGAAGCTACGAGCGGTATGTATACAACGACAAGGAAAAGGACGCGGCAATAAAAGAAATTGGCGACGGCAAGGGGCTCTACGTGCAGCGGTACAAGGGGCTCGGCGAAATGAATCCCGATCAGCTCTGGCTGACCACGATGGACCCCGAGCGCCGTACGATCCTCAAGGTGATCCTCGAGGATGCCGTAGAGGCCGACCAGACCTTCACGATTCTCATGGGAGACAAGGTTGAGCCGAGAAAGAAGTTCATTCAGGAAAATGCTCTCTCGGTGAAGAACCTGGACATATAATCCCGCGGCGCCGCTCCGTGGGTCACGTACACGTTTGTAACGAACTGCCAGGTGATGCGTCCGGCGCATGGAGATGCCCCGGGCCGGCGTACGGGAGGGAAGGATTGGAATGGAAATCAGCAGGCAGCGGGTGATCCCCGTCTACATAGAAGACGAGATGAAAAACAGCTATCTCGACTACTCGATGAGCGTCATTGTCTCGCGGGCCCTGCCGGATGTGCGGGATGGACTCAAGCCGGTTCACCGCCGGATACTTCTTGCGATGAACGATCTCAACCTCGCCCACAACAGGCCATACCGCAAATCGGCAAAGCTCTCGGGAGATGTGACCGGTAATTACCACCCGCACGGCACCATGGCGGTCTACGACGCCGTTGTGCGCATGGCGCAGGATTTCTCGCTGCGATATCCACTCGTGGACGGGCAGGGAAACTTTGGTTCGATCGACGGCGATCCGCCCGCCGCGGAGCGATACACCGAGGTCCGGATGACGCCGATCGCCGAGGAGCTTCTCAAAGACATCGGGAAGGAAACGGTCGAGTTCGGGCCGAACTACGACGAGACGCGCCAGATGGCGCTGGTGCTGCCGGCCAAGGTGCCGAACCTGCTCATCAATGGTGCATCAGGAATCGCCGTCGGCATGGCGACGAATATTCCCCCGCACAATCTGTGCGAGATCGTGGACGGCCTCAACGCGATACTCGACAATCCAGATATAACCAACATGGAGCTCTGCGGTTTCGTAAAGGGCCCCGATTTTCCGACCGGAGGCATCATCTACGGACATGAGGGAATCCACGAAGCCTACCGAACGGGGAAAGGGAAGATCGTCGTCCGTGCGCTCGCCACTATCGAGACGCAGAAGAACGGAAAGGCGAGCATCATCGTTTCGGAGATCCCGTACCAGACGAACAAGGCGGGGATTATAGAGCGGGCAGCCGATCTCGTCCGCGCGGGCAAGATCGATGGGATCAGTGATATACGCGACGAATCGGACAAGGATGGAATGCGTATCGTCATCGAGTTGAAACGTGACTCGTACCCCAAGGTCGTGCTCAACCAGCTCTTCAAGCACACGCAGCTCCAGACGACCTACAGCATCATCCTGCTCGCCCTCGACAAGCTGAACCCGGTCGTCATGAGCCTCAAGAAAGCGATGACGGCCTTCCTCGCGCATCGGGAGGAGGTCGTCACGCGCCGCACCCAGTACGATCTCGTTCGCGCGGAGGAACGGGCTCATATCCTCGAGGGATACAAGATCGCGCTCGACAATATCGACGCGATCGTGCAGCTCATCAAGAAGAGCGCCACACCCCGGGAGGCCAAGGGCGGCTTGGTGAAGAAGTTCAAGCTCACCGAGATCCAGGCGCAGGCGATACTCGACCTCAGACTCCAGCGGCTCACCGGACTCGAGCGGAAAAAGATCGAGGACGAGTACCTCGATTTGATCAAGAAAATAGAGTACTACCGGTCGATCCTCGAGAGCAGGACGAGGCTGCTCGGCATCATCCGTAATGAGCTCGGTGAGATCGTTGAGCGTTTCGGCGACGAGCGGCGAACCGGCATCGTCGACGCGGAGGGAGAATTCGAAATAGAAGATCTGATCGCTGAAGAGGATATGATCATCACGATAACACACAGCGGGTATATCAAGCGCATACCCATCGGTACCTACCGGCGGCAGCGCCGCGGCGGCAAGGGGATCACGGGGCTCGGGATGAAGGAGGAGGATTTCGTCGAGCAGCTCTTCATCGCCTCCACGCACAGCTATATTCTCTTCTTCACCGACAAGGGGAAATGTTACTGGTTGAAGGTGCACGAGATACCGCAGGGAGGCAGGCTGGCGCGCGGCAAGGCGATCGTGAACCTTCTCGCGATATCACGTGACGAAAATATAACCGCCTTCATACCGGTCAGCGATTTCAACGCCGATGTCTACCTGATGATGGCCACGAAGCACGGACTCGTCAAGAAGACGCACCTCTCGGCATATTCCAACGTGCGCCGCGACGGAATCATCGCGATCCTCCTCAGGGAGAGCGACCAGCTTATCGCAGCGCGGCTCACGACGGGGAATGATGATATTATACTGGCGAAGCGTAAGGGGAAGGCGATCCGCTTCAACGAGAATAACGTGCGGGCGACGAACAGGGCCACACACGGTGTGAAAGGTGTAACCCTCGAGGGGGACGACGAGGTCGTTGAAATGGTCATGGTGAAACGCGGCCGGGAGATTCTCTCCGTCACCGAGAACGGCTACGGCAAGAGAAGCCTCATCAGCGATTTCCGGAATATCAAACGGGGAGGCAAGGGGGTCGTCTGTATCAACACGGGGGGGCGGAACGGCGAACTCGTGACGGCGAAGGAAGTCATTGGATCAGACGAAGTTATGATGATCACGAAAAACGGCATGGTGATACGGTGCCCCGTTATGGGGATCTCGGTGGTCGGGCGGCGCGCGAAGGGTGTCAAGCTGATCAATCTGAGCGAGGGGGATTCTGTTGTTGACGTGGCCCTGATCGCGGGCGAAAATAATAACGGGGACGAGTATGATTCCGGTTTTCCCGGCGCGGAGGGCGTGGAGGGGGCGGAAGACGCGGAGGGGACGGAGGGGACGGAGGGACAAAAACCCCAGCCCG
>CBFCXB010000012.1:0-15500 GCA_965601905.1 uncultured bacterium
CACCCAAAAGAATGACGGATTAAGGTTAACAGATTCCATTATATCTGAAATTCTGTGCTTTCTATTCTCCCAAGCACCCTCAATCTGGGCGCTATCAGGGTCTGGCCTCGGATGCTCGCCCGGGATCGTTATACATTCACGTGTTTCAACGGGAGGGCCTAGGATTATAGGCATATTAATTGCATTTTATATATATGATCATAAGTTTCGGAATTTTGAGCAACAACTTAATCTTCTTAAATACGTTAACTTATGAGAGCCATCGCCGACACGGACAATATATAGTGTGAGGAGTATGCTTTGTTTCGCGGAATCAGATTCAAATTGGCCTTTCTCACATTTATTCTCGTTGCGCTCTTTACCTCGGCCTCATCATTCATTGTAACGAACATTGTCAACAGGGTCATACTCAACGAGCTCTTCCAGAGAGGATATTCCTTGGGAAAGGGGGCCGCAACCGCCGCCGGGTACAGCTTGCTTTCGGATGATCGTCTTGCTCTTTACAATCTCACGGCAAAACTCAAGGAATACCAAGAAGATGTGCTCTTTGTATCGATCGTCGACCATACAGGCAAGATACTTGCCCACAGCATGTTTAAAGAAACGGGGAGTGAATACGAACCAAGTGAGGGCACGATTTTAAAAACTCTCGCTGATGGATCAACTGTTTCAAAGACTACAATGGGGAATAAGACGATCCTTGAATTCGAAGTGCCCGTATTTTTCGCGGAAAAGAAGGTCGGTGCCGTCTATCTCGGGATTGATCATGATACCCTGGTGAAGGCGCAGGCCCAAGTCCAGCGAAGCATACTGACCGTTTCCCTCGTCATACTTCTCCTCGGTGCAATTAGCGTTTTCTTTCTTTCGGCATTCATCACCACTCCCGTAAAGAAGCTTACCAATAAGGTTTCACAGCTTGCGTCCGGAACATATCCCGGTGAAATACAGAGTGTATCAAAAGACGAGATAGGTGTGCTAACGAGCAACTTCAACAAGATGGCAAGGATAATTACCGAACAGCGATTGCACCTTGAGCGGTATAACAAAGATCTGGAAGTTGCCTATGTAGCTACGATAAAAATCCTTGCCGCAGCAATAGATGCTCGAGACCCATATACCCTGGGTCACTCGGAGAGGGTTGCGCGGTTTTCCGTCCTCATCGGCGAAAAGCTGAACTTGAATCCCGGGCAGCTCAAGGACCTCGAGACATCATGCCTGTTTCATGATGTGGGGAAGATGCGTACACCCGATCTCATACTCTTGAAAGATGATTCCCTTACCGATGAAGAATTTCTCTTGATGAAAAAACATCCGGAAGACGGCGCCGAGATCCTTCAAATAGTGGAATCTCTCCATAAGCATATACCGGCCGTGCACCATCATCATGAATGGCATAACGGAGAAGGATATCCCGACGGTCTCAAGGGGGACGAGATACCGCTTCATGCGGCCATAATAGCAATCGCCGATGCTTACGATGCGCTGACGTCGAAAAGATCGTACAAGGAAGCGAAATCCAAGGAAGCTGCGATGGAAGAATTGAAGAGATGCAGAGGGACGCAGTTCAATCCTTGCATCACTGATATTTTCATTGAGATCCTGGCGGAGTCCGAAACGAAACACAAACAAGTAGTAAATGTATGATGGCAAATAAACACATCTTGCTGTTACTTGTAATTATTGTTCTATCCATGTCTTGCGCTTCACGTAGACAGGCCGTTCTGAATAAAGAGAAGCAGGCTGGAATGGAAAACGTGAATTCGGAAATCGCGTCGCTCGTACAAAAGGGCAGTTACGCCGAAGCAATCGAACTCATCGGGGAAGCCGACAAACGGTCCGCATCGGAGAAACCGAGCACTGCCCTGTACGTGAAAGCTCTCTGCGGCCTCGCCGATAGAGGAATGACCTATTACAAAGCCAGGGATTACAAGCGTGCCCGCGCTACGTTCAAATACGTGATTCAACATATGCCGGATGACGGATCGGTGGAAGATAACATTCGATATTCCGCGGAGCAAATTCGCTCACTCATGAAAACATCCGAAGATAAAATGATGCAGCAAGGCCTCATGAAGTATAGAAGCGGAAACCTGGGGGATGCCATAACAATCTGGAAAGAAATTCTAAAGTTGAATCCCGGCCGCACCGAAGCAAAAAAGGCACTGGAAACCGCAACTATCCAGCTGAAAAATCTCAAGAAGATAGAGAACAAGTAGGCTGAAGGTCCGAACATGCCACGATAATCTTCTTGCCATGTGGGTGACATTTGTGCCGACTTCCCGACGTACGGCGGGCACTTCGATTGCTTTGATGTTTCTTTCAATTTCTGGCCTCCCGATACCGTCGAAGTCATTATCGACTCGCCCTTCGCCATCGAGATACACTGTTCCGTCACGGCACTCGGGCCCGCCGGTACGAATTTCGACATTGTTGATGAATGCGACTGGGGCGCCGACTGGAATCCCAAGTACGCAGGGCCCAACTACTGCGAAAGTCGCCCTTGGTATAATACGACGAATACGACGGTGATCGTTTCGGGTCTGGTGCCGGTGGAAACTACCGCCTACTCGGTGAGCAAGGTGACAACCTATCCCACGTATGATCCATTCATTGCGGATTCCACCTCGTTTTACCTCAAGGCAGTCCCTCCCGTCTCGACACAAACAGCTACGTGGGGCGCAATAAAAAATCCGGTCGTTTAAGACCGGATTATGTTCTGTTTCTCACCTAATGTCTGAATGAGTGGTTGAAACGTCAATCCGTGTACAAGGTCTTAATCGCCCCCCAACTCGAATCTTGCGTTCCGAGAGGCTCGCCCCCATTCTCCGGGTTCTCACAAGTGCCATTGAATACGAATGTTCCGCCGATCACGGCATGTTTGGAACACCCGGAGTCACAGAGCGTGATCGCCAGATGGATATTCGGCTCATCGGGATTTCCCACGACCTCGATGGTGAACGGACCTTCCTCGAAGATATTCGTCACCGTTATTCTTCCGAGAAGTACGACGTCCTTTCCGGTTTCACACCAGCCAACCTCTCCGGCATGGTTACAGAAACTGATCCCATCGTTTATGTTTCCAATGGACAATCTCTCTCCCGGGGGAGGGGCCTGCGTGAAAAAGTGCATCTTTATGTTCTGAGATGACTTCAGCAGTCTCATTGCGCAGCACGTGCCGTATTCCGGCCCATCGCCCCGCACATAGAACAGGTACAGATAGATCGACCGTCCCGGCAGGAGAACCGCATCGCAATCGGAACCAGATTCATCGGCAAACAACGTTACCATACCTTCATGCGCAAAGGCCGATGTACACGACAGAGCTGAGATCAAAATGATACCAAGGATCATCGACAGTGTCTTCATACCCACATCCTTGTTGTGAAAATTAACATGATCCGTCATCGCTACACCGCACGGGAATTCAAACCGTTTCCGTTTTCATGATGTAGTAGTGTAAATGCGGGGTCAAGAAAAATCTTGCCGCCCCGAACCGAATGATACATCCGCCGCCATTCTTCGATCTATAATGCATACAGCAGAGAGCAGACCCCTCCGGGGGGCCTGCTCTCCACGTAAGAGCCGCAGCCGTAATCAACTCACACCGGCCACTCAGCGCAGCAGTATCATTTTCCTCGTCTCGCCGAACTCGCGCGTCTGGAGACGGTAGAAGTACACGCCGCTTGCCACACGCGCAGCGTTCCACTCGTACGTATGGAATCCCGCCTCGAGATCGCCACTGGCGAGTGTGGTCACCAGCTCACCCTTGACATTGAACACATCCAATCTGGTATAAGTACCCTTCGGCAGATTGAACGATATTCTCGTCACCGGGTTGAACGGGTTGGGATAGTTCTGGAAGAGCGCATAGCTCTGCGGTGTCTCCGTTTCCTCTACCAGAGGGCGATCTTTATCGCCGAACACATCCCCGCTTTCGCAGGACTTGGTCACATCGTTGGAGCCGGAATCGTATGTCCAGTCGGTCTTCGTCACGTTCGTCACTTCGAAGCACCACTCACCGGAGGGGAACCAGGCCCATCCGGTGGTGAACGTCACCTGCCCGCTTGTATTGGTGTTCCCGCTCCCGCTTCCCGAGACGGGTCCCGTGAAGGTACCGTACACCGTGGCGCCGGACACGGGGCCGCCTCCCTGGTCGTAAATGGTGACCGTCGCGATTCCGCGCGCCAGCCACCAGTACGTCTCACGGGTCACCACGATGTCGTGGACATGCATCAGGTTTTGACCCGGCTCGGACACGGTGATGTAGTTCGTTTTGACCTCGGTATCGTATCCGTATTCATTAGTCGCCGTCAGGGAGACCGTGAACTGTCCCGTCGAGGTGTACTGGTGACTCGGGTTCTTCAGGCCGGATGTCCCGGAGTCCCCGAAATCCCAACTCCAGCTCGTCGGGTTGTTGGTCGACAGGTCTGTGAACTGCACGGTCAGGGGCACATATCCGGAGGTGGGATTTCCGGAGAAATTCGCCACCGGCGGATACTGGCCTCCCCCCTGGGCCTCGACGACCGCGGCATAGGCATTGACCTTGCCCCAGCCGTAGTACTGATCCCAGCCCGAGGCGCCCAGATCGGTGGCCGTCCCTTCCAGGATGTTTCTTGCCTCCTGGGGTGTCAGAGAACCGCCGGCCGCTTCCATGATCATTGCCGCCACACCGGTCACGTGGGGCGCGGCCATCGAGGTTCCATGGTAGAACCATAAGCCCCAGTCGGTGTAATTGGGTTTTTCGAAAGTCTGCTGGAGAACACCGTCGCCGTAGCCGTCGCCGTTCTGGTCGACATTCAAATCGCCCCCGGGAGCGGTGATATCGACCGTGGAGCCGTAGCTGGAGTAAGGCGCCAGGGTGTTGTCGTACCTGACAGCCGTGACCGATATGCACTCCGGATACGCCGCGGGGTACTGCGGCGTGCTGGTGCCGGCGTTTCCGGCGGCGACGATGATCGTGACACCCGCCGCGTCGGCGTACTGGACGGCGTTCTGGAGCGTCGACGACCCGGAGGGCCCGCCGAGGCTCATGTTGATGATCTGGCAACCGTTATCTGCGGCGTAGTAGATGCCGTCCGCTATATCGGTCGTCCAGCCGTCCCCGTTGGAATCCAGCACCTTGATCGGCATGATGCTGCAGTTGAAGGCCACTCCGGCGACAGCCAGGCTGTTGTTCGTCGCCTGCGTGACCGTACCCGTGACGTGCGTGCCGTGCCCCTCATCGTCATTCGCATGAGAGTCGTTGTTCACGAAATCGTAGCCCGGTATGAAGGTGGTCCCCGCCAGATCGGGCGCCAGGCCGTAGGAGCCATAGTTCTCGTACCCGACACCGGTGTCTATGATCCCGACGAGAATCCCCTGCCCCGTCGCGAGATCCCACGCCGACTCGACGCTGATCGACGGCATATGCCACTGATAGGAGTAATACGGGTCGTTGGGAACCATGAAGGCGTGGTAGATGTAGTTCGGTTCGGCATATTCAACCTCAGGATTCGCCCGGTAGAGATCGATCATCTCCTTGACGGTCGCCATGGAGAGGATCTTGATCCGTTTGAAACCACCACGCCGGCTGGTATATATCTCCGAGGCGCCGAGCTTGCCGTGAATTTTGCCAATTTCTGCGGCATTTATGCCGGCCTTGAACTTGACAATGATCTCATCCTCGGCATATTTCGCCCCGTACGGCCCCAGATTCGCCTGTTTCACCTTGAATTTTTCTGCGGCAGGAACTGACACGGCGCCAAGCATGAAGACCAGCGCTACTATCAGAACCAGGGCAGCCGTATTAAATCTTTTGTTTCTCATTGTAGCTGCTCCTCCTCGCACTTTTAAAACCCTTTGAACAACACTCAGAGCGGACACCCTCCCCCTCGTTCCGCCGTTACGCTATCAGCAGGGATCGGCATCCGACCTCCAGAGCCCGCTGTGTTCAGGTGAAGTGTAACTCGGTGATAAATACGGAGTGAAACTGTGAGAATGACTTTTTCGTACATGCTTCAAGTAATCCGCTTTTTGCGGCGATAATCTCCCTGAAAGGCATCACCTTCCTTCCCGAAACAGTAAAATGGTTTACTCCCCTTTTTCCCCAATAGGCATCACCTCCTCACGCAACTGTAGTTACCGCTCCTCCATGTGTGCGCCGCGACACACTCCCCGTGCTGATCTTGATGCGGCGCGATGCCCCTCAACAATCTCAATTGCCTTATGTACGGTTTATAGAGTCCCTAACAGAAATGAATGCTACTACCAATGCGAAGAACTGTCAAATGTTGTTTGAAGTTTTTTTGAGAATCTTGCGGCACGAACCCCTAATCGAATGGAATATTAGTGAGTTACAACGGAGTTATTTCATCCTGCGAATACGCGCTTCCGTGTCCTCATTGTCCTTGAGCAATTCAACAAGTATCGATGTATCGGTGTCCCCATAATGATACGGGTACAGCACGCCCGGCTTGAATGCATTGACCGCATCGGCGACCATCTCCGGTGTCATCGTGTACGGCAGGTTCATCGGTAAAAAGGCGACGTCGATGTCTGTCAGGGTTTTCATCTCGGGGATATTTTCCGTGTCACCGGCGATGTATACCCGCTTGTCGCCGATTGTCAGCACATACCCGTTTCCCTCACCATTGGGATGATAGAACCGTCCATCCTTGCGTCTGTGCACGAGGTTATAGGCGGGTACAGCCTCAACCGTGATGCTGTCGACCACCAGGGTATCACCATTCTTCATGATGATGCCCCCTTCTACTTTTTCCGTACATTTTCCCGTATGCATTACAACCGTTTTCTCGGTGCGTACCTCTTTCAACGCTTCCAAATCGAGATGATCGCCGTGATGGTGGGTGATGAAGATCATGTCCGCCTTCGGCAGTTTCGCATAATCGGCCAACCGGCCGAAGGGATCGACATGGATAACCTTCCCGCCGTAAGTCATCATGAGTGTTCCATGACCGATGAATGTGATCTCCAGCTCACCGGCGGATGTCTCTATGACATCCTTTTCAAATGGTTCCTGAGCCATGACCGGTAGTGCAACACATAGCACGAGGAACATTTGCATGCACACGATTCTCGCCATAATTTCCCTCCTTCGCTCCTCGACAGGGGAGGCGATCGAAATTGCGATCGGTTGCATTGTGACCGTCTTTTCCGGCTGTCATCGAATTGCCGGACCGCCATCAAGCAGACATCCGCAGCCTTCGAACTCTAGAATTTCTCCGCCGCCACGAGCAATTGCGTGCGCGCCTCGTCGGAAAACCAGTACTCCATGAAGAGCCGCTCTCTCTCTTCGAGCTTGGCCCGTACACGCGTCTCGACCATCTCAACACGGTTGCGCTTGATCGCAGCGAATGCATTTCCCGGAGATCGACCCAGTGAACCGGCCTTCTCGATCGACTCCTGAATCACGTCCTCCACGGGGAAAACCCGATCGATCATGCCCATTCGCAATGACTCCTCGACCTCATAGAACTCGCCGGTGTCCATGATCTCGCGGGAATAGTGGAATCCTACAATCTGCTGCAAGATACAATCGGCCGGGTACGGAACAGGCACACCGAGCTTGATCTCGTTCAGGCCCATCAATTTCCTGCCCTCGGCGCAAAATCGATAGTCGCAGCAGAGGGCCAGGATACACCCACCGGCTACGGCATGACCCGTTATCGCCGCTACCGTCGGTTTGGGCACGGTATACAGATCCAAACATACGCGATTGAATGTACGGAAAAAGAACTCGAAATCCTTTCTCTCGAGCTCGATGAGTTGCGGCAGGTCAAAGCCTATCGAGAAGAACTTTCGGTTCGAACTGGTCAGGACGATGCCGTTCACGTTCGAATCCTTCTCCAACTCCCGAAGCAGCCCGGCCAGCTCTTTCAGTAGCTCGAGATTCAGTGCGTTATTGACACCGCGATCGAGTGTCAATACGGCAACGTGGTTATGGTAATCCGTGGAAATCATCTCGCTGCAAACACTATACGTCCCGAGCGTCACGCTGTCAAATCACCGTACCAGCACCCGAGAAAAGACGGCGCGTCGGCGTCATTCACACGGGTCCCGGGCAAAGGCCAACAAGCCGTTCGCCGGGATGGTGATACCGGCCGAATGCTGCAGGCCGTGCATCGGCGGACCGGCGGCGGATACACCGCCGTTGTTACCCTGCACCAGGGGATTCACGAAATGGTCGTATACGTCGCTGTTAAATACTTCGTGCCAGTATCCGGCCAGGGGAAAGCCGAGCGTGTATCTCCGATCATAGAAGGTCTCTTCACGCAGGCTCACTACAACGACCACGTCGTTGCCCACACCCGGAACCCAGCGGTGAAACGCCAGGATGCGGTTGAAATTATCGACATGAAAAACATTGATGGACTCCGACCGCAGGGCGGGATAGCAGCGGCGGAGCCGGATCAGATCACGCGTGAAGCGGTGGAAATCCCCCATGTGGCGATCGCTGCCCCCGAGCCCGTCCCACCAGATGAACACTTCCGAGCGGTGGGGATTGTCTGACCAGAGCTTGTCCTCGAGGAATTCCTGCCCCATGAAAAGCATAGGCACTCCCGGCGCGGTGAGCAGCATGCCCGTCGCCACGCGGGCGCGGCTGCGCGCGTACCACGAGCGGGGATTGTTCCAGTCCGCCAGCTTCGGTATGCGCGGTTTCCGGTGATCGCCGTCCATGTCGAGAACGAAGTCATGGTTCTCGATGCAATTATATGCCCGCCAGGCCTCCGGAAAATTCCAGGGACGTTCGAGCCCACGCTTGATACGGTCGAGATGCGCTGTGGCGGCGGCACCACACGCCGCTTCGGCGATGGCGCCTCGTATGCCTTCACGGATACCGTCGTCATAGCCGACGTCGAATCCCATCCCTCCATCCGACCGCCATATACAGAGCCACCGGTGCTCACCCCAGTATTCGGCGATCTTGACGGCCTCGGGTTTCACGGAACGAAGCGTATCGGTCAGATCTTGACAGAAAGACCAGCCGCCGAAGCGGTCGATCACGCTGACCTCATCGAAGCGCAGACCGTCGGCGTGATACTCATCGATGAACATCTTCGCATTATGGATCAAGAAATCCCGCACCTCGGGCTTTTTAAACGCGAACACCCTGCCACCGGCATACGAGTTTCCCGAGAAGTAGAGACTGTTGCCCTGATCCGGATTTGCAGGAAAATCGAAGTGATCGATACTTTGTGGGTCGAACCCGCCCCCCGCGTGATTGTATACGACATCCACGATCACGGCGAGACCGTACAGGTGGCAGATATCGATGAAGGCCTTGAGCTGGTTCACCTGCCCGCCGAGCTGATCGAGACCGAGTGGTGCGAAGCCTTTTTGTGCGAGTAAACGGTTCGCCCTGCCGAGATGCGGATCGAGCTGACTTGGATCGACGCAGTAATCCATTTCGGGAGAGAAGATATCCGAACAGTTGTAGCCGAGACTCCATTCGCCCTGGAATTCAACGAGCGGCAGCGGCTGGATGGCGTTGACACCGAGATCGGCCAGGTACTCGATGCGGTCGAGCACGTCGAGGAACTTCGAGACGCGGCCCCGGCGGATATCTCTGCCATGGTCGTCGCGGGCATAAAAGACGCCGACATGGAACTGGTACACGATAAGGTCCCTGAATTCCGGGGGGCGGTAGCCATGATCGTGCCATGGATACGTATCGGGATCACGCACGATACAGTCGCAGTCGGGGTATCCATAGAGCTCGAGCTCACGTGCCCAGGGATCGCGTTTGAAACCGGCACCGCCTTTGCCTTCGATATACAGGCGGTACTTCATTCCATCGGCAACACCGGGGAAAAAGCCGGTCCAGTGGCCGGTGCTTGGATCCTTGATCAGCTCGTCCTCCTGCCTCGGCCGGTAATTCGCCGCGCCGCCGAGTGCGACGTATACGTGTCCGGCGCCCGGCGCCCAAATGCGGAAGGTGGCACCGCCGTCCACGAGGTTCGCCCCCATGTGCGTTGCCCCGTCGATATGCTGCTGGGAAGCGGGCATAATTGAAAATTCTCCGGCTTCAAATACCCGACCGGTTTGAGACGCCGGGGTCAGGATATAGCCGGTTGCATATATATTCAAGACATAGATTGGAATGTGCGCACGTGATGAGGGTTGCGATCGGATCCCACCGTGGCCCACATGCATGGCATCGACGGGCCGGGATCGCTCCCGGCCCGCCATGTTCGGGGATCGATTTGAAACGTATCAAACCGTCATGGTCGTCTCAGTCGTTGACACCGTAAGCAGGTTCACCGGCGCCGTTCATACCGGGCGAACCGCCGCCCCTCTCGAAGGAAACGATTCCAACTCCGCTGATACATCGCGGCGCGAACCACCTGACGGGGCAGACAAAGCCAGCGCCCGATCTCGGACCAGTTATACCCATAAGCCCTGAGTCGGGTCAACCTGCGCGCCGGCACACCGGTGTACCGGGCCAGGCGATGGGCGATCGCCCGGTCCCGCCGGCCGACCTTGTAGTGCCGGGGTCTGCGTATCGGGAGATGTCCGATCGTATAGCCTTGGTGCCGACCGGAGGACATGTTGCCTATACTGACGTGCACGGTGGGTGTATACAGTGTCGCATCGACGCGGATCCCCGCTTCGGCGTTCCGCATGAATCCAGAACCGACGAGAAGGGCAAGGGCTATCAGACTCAGCAAAATCATTCGCGTCTTTCTCATCAGACACCTCCTGTTTCGGCCGTCCCGATTGGCGGCCCTACCCCCTCGTAGTGCAAACGGTGTACCGTACACCGGCATACGTCTCAATTCGCTATATCGCAATGAGTTACTGGCCTGTCTCCGGATTTTGAAAAGTGATAGGTTGGTCCCCCCGGGGGGAAGGCTGTCTTGATTAAAGGACATTATACGTTTCGAAAACTAACTCCTCTTTGACGGGCAAGACGCACCTCGCCCCGGAGAGCGGCCGTGGTTTTTGACCGGGATTGGCGGGGGCGGTCTTTCATTCTGACCGGGAATCCGGTAGTATTCGAGGTCGGCGAGGTCTGGTCTTCAATGTTCGTTTCGGGGAGAAGTGCTTTGATTTCCTACCGGCGTAATCTCATGATGATCACACAAATATTCACGGCGTGCTTTGCATTTTTTTTCCTACTGGCGGCCTGCGGGCAACTCAAGAGCAAGGAGACCGTACGGGCAGATGGAAGGGAAGATGGAAACAGCACCCTGAACCTGCTCCAGTATGTCAATCCCTTTATCGGCACGAAAAACATGGGCCACACATTCCCCGGTGCAACCACTCCGTTCGGTATGGTTCAACTCAGCCCGGAAACCAACAGCCAGCCGATGTTCGATACGGACGGAAATTATAATAGACAAACCTACAGATACTGCTCGGGATATCAATATGATGACAACATCATTTTTGGATTCAGCCACACGCATTTTAGTGGAACGGGGCACTCCGATCTGGGGGATTTTTTGATCATGCCGACGACAGGCAATCTCCAATTGGAACCGGGAGATGCCGGAGCGCCTCGAAGTGGCTATCATTCCCGGTTCTCCCATGAAAACGAGCATGCAGAACCGGGGTATTATCGTGTTCTACTGGATGACTATGACATCGAAGCCGAATTGACCGCATCCGACAGAGCAGGTTTCCACCGGTATACCTTCCCTGCATCTGATAGTGCCCATATCATACTCGACCTCGTATCCAATATTTATCATCACGACAACAAGAATGTTTGGACTTTTATCCGCGTTGAAAATGACTCTTTGGTTACCGGCTACCGGCAGACCACGGGCTGGGCGAGAACCAGAGTGGTTTGTTTCGCCATGCAATTCTCCAAACCATTCCAAAGCTATGGTCACAGAAAATATGACGATGTCATTTACAACGGCTTCTATCGGCGGTTCGATGAAACAGGGAACTTTCCCGAAATGGCGGGCAGGAACATACGAGCCTATTTCAATTTTGAAACCAATAAAGATGAGCACATCAAGATCAAGTTCGCGCTCTCCCCCGTCAGCACTGCCGGCGCACTCAACAACCTGCGGGAAGAGATCCCACACTGGGACTTCGACCGCGTAAAGCATGAGACACAGGAAAAATGGAATGCGGAATTATCGAAAATCATCGTTGAAACCCAGACACCGGAAGATAAGATCACTTTTTACACGGCACTGTATCACACCATGCTCGCTCCCATAGTGTACGAGGATATCGACGGACGGTATAGGGGCCTGGATCAAAACATTTATAAATCGGAAAACTTCACCAACTATACCATCTTCTCCCTCTGGGACACCTTCAGGGCGCTGCACCCGTTATTCAACATCATTCAACCCGAGAGAAACGATGACATGGTAAAATCCATGCTGGCCCATCACGATCAGAGTGTGCATAGCATGCTGCCCATATGGAGCCACTATGCAAATGAGAATTGGTGTATGATCGGCTACCACGCCGTATCCATCATCGCCGATGCGCTTGTAAAGCACACAACCGATGTTGATGCCGGCGTCGCCTTGCAAGCGTGTGTCAACACATCAACCGTTCGGTATTTCGATGCGCTCGATAGTTACATGAAATTAGGGTATGTGCCGGAAGGCGAAGCGGATTATTCGGTATCTAAAACCCTCGAGTTCGCCTATGACGACTGGTGCATCGCGCAGGTCGCCCGAGCAGCCGGAGATCAGGGAAAATATGAAAAATACATGAAACGTTCGTCCGGATTCGAGCACGTGTATGATGCGGCCGTAGGCTTCATGAAACCGAAATATGCACATGGAGAATGGAAAAACGAATTCGATCCGCTCGATACGCACGGCCAGGGATTTATTGAAGGCAATGCGTGGACCTACAGCCTGTTTGTACCCCACGATATAGAAAGAATGATTTCACTGATGGGTGGAGAAGGGCAATTCACCGAGCGCCTGGACTCCCTGTTCACCATGCGGTTGGATGATAGATACATCGAAAAAACAGAGGATATCACCCGGGACGGCATCATCGGGAATTATGTACACGGCAATGAACCCGGCCATCACATTCCGTATCTGTACAACTGGACCCGGAGTCCCTGGAAAACCCAGGAACGGGTCAGGATGATTCTGGATGAAATGTACGGCAGCGGGGAGGACGGCCTGTGCGGCAATGATGATGCCGGGCAGATGTCCGCCTGGTACATATTCAGTTCCCTGGGGTTTTATCCCGTGTGTCCCGGATCGGACCGATATGCCATCGGCAGTCCAAGTATCAAAGAGGCGACCATCAAACTGGAAGATGGCGGGACATTGACGATCAGGACCACCAATCAAGGGAAAAATAATATCTATGTCCAAAAAGTGATGCTCAACGGGGTGGAATTAAAGCGCAACTACCTGCTCCACGGCGATCTGGCCGACGGCGGCGATATACTCTTCCACTTGGGGAGCCAACCAAAGCATCCGTAAAGATGGAAATTGAACTGCAAGAATCCGCCGAAGCCCTCGTCATCGCGTTTCAGAGGATGTTGCCAGGAGACGGTTTATCAATATTTCCCTTCCGTTGTTCATCCGGCCTGCCGCCGATCGAAGGGCGATCCGGTACACTGCGGCCTGGAAGACGAGCAGGACAAGGAGGAGGGGCAGCCTGAGAGCCGACACGCCGAGTAAAAACGGAACGATCATGACCGCGGCGAGATATACAATTATCACGAGAATCATGAGAAACAAAATCAGCTGGGCGATTGGGGAGAGTGACCGTCTCATCCGAGATACGTCTCATGGAACGGGATACTTGATCGCAAGAATATTACCCACAATAACTGTCGTCAGGATTGAGTTGGCGAATATGAGAAACCCGGCGGCAAGAGTGAGCGGATGTAATTCATTCGTGATTATCCTCCACATGACAGTGCTAACGCAAAAAACCAGAGCGGCATATATAACAATGCCCAGGCTCTTGCCGGCGATGATCGAGGCGAGGGAGGCGGGACTCGAAAAATAGGTCTGGATTCCCCCTCCCTCCCACTGGAATGAATTGCAGATGTGGCTGCCCATAACGATCGCTATGTATATGGAAACAACGATAAGCCCGAATTCTCCAGGCCGAATACCCATGGCAGTGCTCTTCACGGCCTCTCTGATCATGAGTGCATGAACAACCGTGATACACGGCACGAGAATAATCATGCTTCTTCCCATTGCGCTGCGCATAATGTACCGCAGTTCCTTCGTGACCACGGCGTAGGTTTCCACCGGGAGCGGCGACAGGCCGGCCAGATCGAACACGGCAGTGCGAGCGGTACGAGCCGCCGCGCCCCGAGGTTTTGCGGCACGGATAATCTTCCACTTCCTGCCCCGCTCCTCGAGCTGCAGCTTCGAGAACACGAGATAACCTATCGCCGTAATCACCGCAATCCAAAAACAGAGGTAAAGGATGCCGTGCAGGGCGGAGAATATTTCCCCCTTGTGCAGCGACGTGATCGCATCAGCGGCAATCGCCGGGGGGAGATATTCGCCCACCGCCGGTATTGCGCGCAGGTAGTCGATCATCCGGGTGATAGGCCCGATCTGGCGCGACCACTCTTGTTCTGATAGGAAATGGGTGAACAACGTTGCGGCCAGGACGAAAACAAACAGGACGGTCGAGATTTCTCTGGTCCTTCTTTTCCGCATGATGCCCTGTATGATGAACGCGACGGCAAGGTATGGTGATCAGTTTGTCGGCGGCGTACTAGACGAATGCTTTATAGTCTTTCCATATATCCTTGATCGGCCGTTGCAATCCCCGGCAGATCCATATCGTCATGCGCGACTCCATGGCATACGGCGACTCCGCCACTCCCGCTTCGACTGCCTCGTCGAACAGCCGTTCCAGCTCCTCGCGGCCGCCCCCGATGACGATCATGACATCGCCTGCCCCGGCGGGCGGTCCCCACAGCCAGTAGTTGTTGTGGGTGGAACAGACCGGCGGCAGCTCGTAGCGCCGCGCCCAGTACTCGAGGGCTCCCGCGTGACCGTAGTTTCTCCCCAGCACCACGCACCGATCGCGCTCGCCGGCCGGAAGGCCCCGGTAAACCTGCGATACGACACGCGCCAGATTCTCCCATCCCAGGCGGTCCGAGAAGGTCTGCGGCAGGGCACTCGTGTGACCGACCTCCTGCGGCGCGGGGGCGATCCCCACCCGTTGGGCGTACGCCACCGTTCTTTCCGGAGAGAACAGCGGCACGGCGATTGGCGCCAGCACGGCACCGCCGGCGAGCAGAACGGCAACCAATACCCATCGCACCCATAGCAAATAGCGCCTGTTCGTCCAGCGCTCCCACGCCACACCGCCGGCGGCCATCAATACGGGGAACGATGCGGCGAAGTAATACGGCTTGCTCTTCTGGACGACGAGGATCACGAACGTCGCCACGAACATCACCGCGACCAGCCGGTAGCGCCGCGCTTGCCGGGCGAGAAACAGCCACGCGAGGCCACCCAGCCAGAGCGGTAGTGTCACCGGGCTTGCCTCCAGTATGTTCTCGCTGAGGAATTCAAAAGGTG
>CBFCXB010000013.1:0-14794 GCA_965601905.1 uncultured bacterium
CATCGAAGAGTGTCTGCACCTGCCGGATCGATCGCCCGAGCTCGGTACGGAATGTATCGGCGGAGACGCCGTCCACGGCGCGGTGCGCTACGCGCGCACCGAGCCGCTCGAGCGCTTCGTCACCGTCTGGAAGCGTATGCGTTTGCGTATCGAGCAGCATCTGGAGCCGGTGTTCCACCGTCCGGAAGAGGCGGTAGCTGCGAACGAGGCTGTCCAGCACCTCGTCCTCGAGGAGCCCGTAGTGATGCAGCCGCTCGAGCGCCTCGAGCGTGTTGCGGGAACGCACCTCGTGCCGCGTGCGGCCGTGCACGAGCTGGAGCGCTTGGGTGATAAACTCGATGTCCCTGATGCCTCCCGACATCAGCTTTATGTTCCACCGCCGCTCCCCGGCGGGGAGACGGGCGATTGCGCACTCGCGCATGGTTAATATATCGGGAAGGGAATTCGCGTCACCCAAGGCGCTGAATGCGACGCGGGCGCAATTGTCGATGAGTGTATCGGCCACCGAACAGCTCCCCGCGCTGTAGCGTGCTTTGAGGAGCGCCTGCCGTTCCCACGGTCGCACGCGCCTCATGAGATAATTCATGTGCTCCTCGGTCGTCACGACGAGAGGGCCGCTCTCCCCATCGGGGCGCAGGCGCAGATCGACCCGGTAGAGGTATCCTTCCTCGGTCGGCTCCGAGAGATCGCGCGTGATGCGCCGCGCCAGCGCCGTGTAGAATTTCACCTCGTCGTCGGATACCGCGGCATCGCAAACATACATGAGGTCGATATCGGACGAATAGTTCAGCTCAGAGCCGCCTAGCTTCCCCAGCGAGACGACGGCGAATCCCCCCGGGGCGACGTCGAATCCCGTCTCTTGCGCCTCCTCGGTGAGTGCGAGCCGGGTCACCACCGTGATCACCGCGTCGGCGAGAAAGGATAGCTCGGAGGTCACTTCCTCGACGGTCGCGAGCCCGAGTAGGTCGCGCGTGCCGATGCGGAGCAGCTCCCGGCGCCGGTACCGTTTGATGCTGTTCAAGCGCCGGCGCCGGTCGGTGAAGGGCGTGACCTGCGCCTCGATCTCGTCGCGGTACGTCCGGTAAGACTTGAACGATTCGAGGCTTTCCCGCTGTATCAGCCACGTGACATACCCGGCGTTGCGCGCGAGAATATCGGAGAGGTAGTAGCTGCACGAGAAAATAACGACGAGTAGGTGGGCAAGCGGCCGCTCGAGGAGGATCGATCCGAAAAACTGCGACGGTGAGATCGCGGCGTCGACGAACCGGCCGAGGTTGAGAAGCGCCATGTCGGGATCGGGGCAGGCGGCCAGCTCGCCGAGGAGATGCGAGACGTGCGCCGTGAGCGCCCTTCCGGCGCTTTCTGATGATTGGGAGCCGCCCGCCGTGCCGTTACCGCCCGCCGATCGACCGCCGTCCCCCGCTCCATCGCCGCCCACCGATCCGCTTACGCTCGAATCGACTGAAAGCCCCGTCCTCTGCATTAGCGATTTCCAGAGGACAGCCGCCTTGGCGGGGTCGGCGAATCCGAGCCGCGCGAAAATCTCCCCGTGCGTGCCGGCCCGTTCCTCCGGCCCGAGAAGAAGCGCGGCGAGCTGCTCGAAAGACTCATTCATCAACTTTTTCTGGAATGCCGACGGCGTTTCGGGTACTCTTTTCACATCATACTTGCGGCTCAGCGGCAGCTCACAGCTGGCCGCTGAAGCTGCAATTCGCCGGCGCGGCGTGGAACGTCCGCGCAGGCGCATATTTCGAAAGTAGATTAGCATCTTCACGGGAAGCGGTGCCACTGTAATATTGTCCGGCCCGACCGGGCCGGGAACATGAACCGGGAGCTGCGATGAAAAGAATAGAAGCATACATAAAGCCGTTCAAGCTCGACGAGGTCAAGGAGGCCCTGATGGAGATAGGCGTAGGTGGAATGAGCGTCTCCGAGGTGAAGGGATTCGGGAGGCAGAAGGGGCACACCGAGCTCTACCGGGGCAGCGAGTACCAGGTGGATTTCCTGCCGAAGGTAAAGATCGAGGTGGTGGTGCGTGACGGCGACGCCGAACAGGTTGTAAACACGATCGCCGCCGCGGCGAAGACCGGGCAGATCGGCAACGGAAAGATATTCATATCGGCCGTCGAGGACGCCGTTCGGATCAGGACCGGCGAAAGCGGCGAAGAGGTCCTTTGAGAACGATGAGCGATCTCTACCTCGGCATAGAAACCTCGTGCGATGACACCTCCTGCGCGATCTATTCCCCCGAACGGGGCGTGGTCGTCCACCGTACCGCCGCGCAGCTCGATCACGCGAAGTACGGCGGCGTCGTGCCCGAGATCGCGTCGCGATCCCACATGAAAACGCTCCTGCCGCTCTACGAGTTCGTCATGGAGGAGTCCGGCGTACGGCTCGAGGACCTCGCCGGCATCGGGGTTACAAACGGGCCGGGGCTGACCGGCTCGCTGCTCGTTGGGCTCTCCTTCGCCAAGGCGCTCGCCTACGGGAGCGGCGTGCCGCTCGTCGGCATACATCACCTCGAGGGGCATATACTCGCCAATGCGCTGGAGGGGGATTTCGAGACGCCGGCCGTCGTGCTCGTCGCATCGGGTGGGCACACGCAGCTCATCGCCGCCGAGCGGATCGGCCGGTACCGGTTTCTCGGCGGGACACGGGACGATGCGGCGGGGGAGGCGTTCGACAAGATCGGGAAGCTCCTGGGGCTCCCCTTCCCCGGCGGCCCCGCCGTCGAGTGCGCGGCGCTGGAAGGAAAAAGGGACGCGTTCGATTTTCCCCGCGGGCTGCGCCGTTCTGGCGAGTGTGATTTCTCATTCTCCGGGCTCAAGACGGCGGTGCGCCTCAAGGTCGAATCGCTCGGTGAGCTTTCGCCCGAAATAGTAAGCGACGTCGCAGCCTCCGCGCAGGAGGCGATCGTCCGTTCCCTCGTGGAGAAATCACTCCTCGCCGTGCGCACGCTCGCGGAGGCAAAAAGAGGCGCGGGATCAAACGGCAGCGCGGCGCCGCACGGCGGAGAGGAACGGTGCGGCGCGGCGCCGCCGCGCGGCACCGCAGAAGCAAAAAGCGGCGCGGAGACGAAAAGCGATGCACCTACACGGTTCTACCTCGCGGGTGGTGTCGCATCCAACGGCCGTCTCAGGGAGGTCATGACCGAACGGCTCTTGTCCGAGGGGGTGACGGTCCGGTGGCCGCCGCCCGAATACTGCACCGACAACGCCGCCATGATCGCCTGCGCCGCGTATCATCATATCCGTGCGGGCAGGCGGGACGGCCTGGGCCTCAACACCTTCCCCCGCGGCGATCTCGCGTCGTGGGCCTCCTGAGCGTTGCGGCGATCTCGCGTCGTGGGCCTCCTGACCGTGGCGGCGATCTCGTGTCGTGGCCCCCGTAACCGTTACGGCGGCCCCGCGTCGGTCGTGGCCCCCGTAACCGTTACGGCGGCCCCGCGTTGTTAGCACGGAGACATTTCACATCATTTTCCCCGGATACCGTTCTGCAAGATGCATTGCAGATTCGCTTCCCGTTTCGGAACGGCACGGCATACGCCTGCCGAGCCGCAACGCCTATAAATTAAGCAAGATAAGCGGCGTCTCACTGGGTGTATAACCCTACATTTCCGCCGCCCCCCCCTTGGCATGTTACTTGCGAAACGGGTGTTAGCTAAAGATGCATCTATATTTGCAGGGGCCGGGATGCCTGTCGCCGATCGAGGTTTCATGGGAATGATCAACAGACATAAATCGGAGCGGTATAAATTGCTCGTTGTCGATGACGAGGAGCACATCCGCAGGATTCTCAAGTTTCAGCTTGAAAAGAACGGATACGACGTGGTAACGGCGGAGAACGGCGAAGTGGCGTTGCAGCTCGTCAGGCGCGAAGCGCCGGATCTGATTCTGCTCGACATCATGATGCCGAAGCTGGATGGATTCGAGGTGTGCAAGCGCATCAGGCAGAACTGCCAGACGTCGCAGATACCGATCATCATGCTCACCGCGAAGAACGATCTTCCCGACAAGATCAAAGGGTTGAAGGACGGCGCTAACGATTACCTCGTCAAGCCGTATTCAAACGAGGAACTGCTGCTCAGGGTCAAGAACGTGCTCGAATGGAGCCAGCAGCAGAAGCAGGCGAATCCCCTCACCGGATTCGCGGGAAACAAGGCGATCGAGAAAGAGCTCCAGCGGCGGATCGAGGAGAATCAGCCGTTCGCGTTCCTCTACATGGATATCGACAATTTCAAGGCGTACAACGATTACTACGGGTATCAGAAGGGGGACGAATCGATCCTCTTTCTTGCGGATATCATCAAGGAATCGATCAACACACTCGGGGGCACCTCCGATTTCGTCGGGCATATCGGCGGTGATGATTTTGTCATTATAACATCCCTCGATCGCGCCGAGAACATTGCCCGGCACATCATCGACGAGTTCGACAAGGGATCGCTCGTTCTGATGAAGGAAGACGACATACGGCGCGGGTACCTCGAGATCAAGAACAGGCTCGGGGAACGAAGGCGCGTTCCGCTCATGTCGCTCACGATCGCGCTCGTCGTAAACGAGGGCAATCGGCTGGGGCACTTTGCGCAGGTCAGCGATATTGCTTCCGAGCTCAAATCGTTCGGCAAGGGGATGCCGGGAAGTATCGTGGTGCGCGAGCGTCGCAAGGAGAGCAATCCGGTCGCGAAAGCAGAGCGGTAGCAAGAAACGTGTGCAGTGCAAGGACGCCGTGCAGAACCTTTCGAAGAACTGCCGGAGAGCCGGTGGAGATAGACAATGGCAAATGCAGTGAAGAACGGCACGGATGTTCGTTACGACGATATTCTGCTCGATGCGCAGCGGGAACTCGATGAGCTGCGAGGCGAGATCGACAAATACAGGATCGTGTTCGATTCGGCCCGGCTGATCGTCGGGCACGAGTTCATCAAACCACTCACTTCGATCAGCGGGTATATCGAACTGCTCGAGGAGGGTCACGCCGAGGCGGGCGACGACCGGAACAGGCAGTATTTCCGGAAGATCAGGGAGGCCGTCGGGCATCTCGAGGACCTCGTCGAGTCGTTCTTGCGGATGCTCCGTTTCGACAGCCGGATCGAGCGGATTCGGGGCCAGGAACGGATGAACATCAGGCGCCTCGTCGATGTGGTGCGTGGGCGGTTCGAGGACGATGCGCACCGGATCGAATATGCGGCGGACGATGATATCCCCGATCTGTACCTGCAGCGAAGCTGCATCGAGGTGGTTCTCGAGAATCTCATCTCCAACGCGGTCAAAAACAGCACGGATCCCTCGCCGATCAGGGTGGAGGCGGCCCTAAAACGGGAGCGGCGTGGGACCTCGAATAAATATCTGCTCATGGTACGTGTCGAGGATCACGGCGTCGGCATACCGGAGCATGAAATCAATGATGTCTTCAACCCGTTTTACCGGGTGGGCGGAACGAATGATACCCGCGGTCTCGGTCTCGGGCTCTCCCTCGTGAAGAGCATCATCACGATCGTGAGAGGCGAGATCCATATAAAGAGTGCGCTGGGCAAAGGCACGACGGTGACCTTCAGCGTGCCGATTCCAGACGATCAGCAGGTGCCGCCGGAGACGGTAAGCTAGGGAACGGCGTATGACGGCGAGAAAGCAGATGGAGCCCCATTCTCCATCGACAATGAGTATTCCGCAGATACGGCTGATAGAGCTGATCGCCGTATTCTGCATCGTTTACGTTGCAAAGGAGATTGCGGGATTCGCCTATCGAACCCATCTCATTGTGCTGATCTTTCTCGGTTCGGCATTTCTTACCCTTCTCCTTGCCGGTCTGGAACACCTGTTCGTAAATCCCCACGGAATCTACCATAAGCACAGGCGCTTTCTCGAGATCGGCACCGTGGTTCTCGATCTCGCCACGGTGCTCGCCCTCGTCTACCTCACCGGCAACTTCGAGAGCCCGTTCATGTTCCTGGCGCTGATTCCTCTCTTCTTTGCGGGAAGGCTTCTCCCGCCGCTTTCCGCCGGCCTCGTTATCACCCTCGTCACCGTTGCCGTGGTTGCGATTCTCGGCATATTCGAACTGAGAGGGGCGATACCGCATTTCTCGTGTTACGTCGGCGGGTCACGTGCGGCGTTCGACGCGCATTACCTCGTCGGAACGGTTCTGGTGCTCGGGGGATTCATGGCCCTCATGACCTACCTGTTCAGTACGTTCTACGAGAATTTCAAGGTTCATTTCAGCAGCACCGAGGACAGGCTGCTCAACTCGCGCCGCCGCATTCTGGAACTCACGAGACTGTACGACATCAGTCTCGGCATCAATTCGGTGATCAGCCTGGATACGCTTCTCAAGATGGTGTGCAAGGAGGTCACCCTGCTCCTCAGGAGGCCGTGGGCCTCGGTGATACTTTTGAATCAAAAACACGAGATCGTCAAGCACGTCGAGCTCGGCGATCGTGGTGTGGTGGATCTCGAAACGGACGATGAGTGTATCTCGGACCCTTTCATTGAGCGGATCCTCTCGTTGGAGGAGGGGCTCAGAATCGATGACATCAAAATTGACAAGCTCGCCTCGAAGTCCGTTTTTTCCACCGTACAAGAGCTGAGACCCCTTCTTGCCGTGCCGATTTACTCGGGCCGGGAGGATGTGGGAGTGCTGGCGGTTGGGGACCGTATGCCGGAACCGTTCGATGAGGAAGACCTGCGTCTCCTTACCATTCTCTCCGGGCAGGTTGTCAGTGCGATCGAGAAGAGCAGGCTGTACGAGGTGATGAGCGGGCGCATCGGGCGCCTCGAGAAAGAGAACGAGAGCCTGAAGGCGACGAATCGTCTCAAGGTGAGCTACATATCCCATCTCTCGCACGAGTTCAAGACGCCGCTCACGTCGATAAAGGCATACGCCGAGGCTCTGCGCGACAACATAAATGATCCGGGCTTCGGCGAATCGGAAGACTTCCTGGGCATTATCTCCAGTGAGACCGATCGTCTGATCCGCATGGTGAATAAGGTCCTCGACGTATCAAAGATCGAATTCGGGCAGCGAACCCTGAAACGCAAACTGTTCGAACTCTCCGAACTGATCGACGAGGTGGAATCGTCGATGCATCCATACCTGCTCGACAAGCAGCTTGAACTCGACGTGCAGGTTGCCGACGAGCTCCCCATGGTGGACGGTGACAGGGATCTCGTGAAGCAGGTTTTTATCAATCTGATGGGAAACGCGATCAAGTTCTCCCCGGCCGGCTCCGTGCTCCACATCGTGGCGGTGGAGGATGCCGTTTCTGTCAAGATCTCAGTCATTGACGAGGGCATGGGGATACCGGAGGAAGATCTCAAGAATATCTTCAAGCAGTTCTACCAGGTGAGCGGCGGCATGCGTGACGGTGTCGGACTGGGGCTCGCGATCGTGAAGAATATCGTGGAGCAACACGGCGGATATATCCAGGTCGACAGCGAGGTCGGGAAAGGCACCACGTTCGCGTTCACGCTGCCCAAGGAGCATCATTTCAACGATACGCTCGGATACCTTTTCGATTCGGTGGATGCACGCGACGAGATCCATGAGATGTTCGAGCTCTCGGTCAAGTTCATCGCCGAGGTGCTATCGGCGAAGATCGTTTCCTTCATGCTCCTCGATCAGTCCAAACGGGATCTCTTCATCAAGGTTGCGTACGGGCTGGACGAGGAAGTCGTCGCGAATACGCGCGTGCCGGTGGGTAAGGGCATCGCCGGGCGCGTCGCCGAATCGGGCGAACCGTTCCTCATAAAGAACGTGGAACGCAGCGGTATGGAGATCGCGGTCAATAATCCGCAGTACGAAACCAAGTCGCTTCTCAGCGTACCGCTCAAACTGGGGACAGCCGTCATCGGCGTGATCAACGCGAACAACAAGACGTCGGGAAAGGCATTCACGGAGAGCGACCTCACGTTGCTTCTCAGCATGAGTGAGCGGTTGTCAAAGGTGATCGAGCGGATGCGCATAGCCGAGGATTTCCACGCCTTCGTGCGCGAGGCCACCGAGTCGCTGCGCTCGCTGATTCTCAGTTACAAGCGTGACGAGAGCGGTCTCATCAAGAAGACGGAGCAGTGGGCGGTGAAGGTGGCGAGGAAGCTCGGCCTCGGCGATAAGGAATTGCAGGTCATCCAGTACGTCTCGAGCGTGCACGACGTCGGTATGACCTTCGTGAACGAGGAGATACTGAACAAAACGCTCGCCCTGACTCCCGGCGAGATAGATCAGATACGTAAACACCCCCAGCGCGGCGCCGCCATCATACGTCCCCTGGAGTTTGTTGAGCTGGTCAGCCAGAACATTCTGTTCCATCACGAACGGATAGACGGCCGGGGATATCCGATGGGGCTCAAGGGCGAGCAGATACCGATCGGATCGCGAGTACTCGCCGTCATCGACGCGTATGTTTCCATGATCAGCGAGAAACCTTTTCGGCAGGCAGTGTGCACCGGTGAGGCGATCGATGAGCTGGTGCGGCACGCCGGCACGCAGTTCGATGCCCGCGTCGTAGCGGCATTCATCGAGCTTATGGTGGATGAGGGAGAGATCAAGGTAGAGGATTTCACGCGGATCTCGGAGGCACTGCGTTCGTGTGGCAAGCATCACGTCATGCCGTAGACTAATGAGGAGTCATTCTTGTATCGGGCAGGTCTGGAGAATATATTCGCCGGAGATTCCGGTGCGGTGACGTACTTGCTCGTCGCCTGCGCCGCCTCGGTGCTGTACGCCGTGCGGTTATCGCGCGTGTGGGACCCCGTGCCACGCGGGCTCCAGCACCGATCCGGCATCGGTCTTCTGCTGCTCGTGGCTTCGCGGTTCCTTCTCGTCGATCGATTCGGATACGGCCTATCATGGTCGTCGGTGATTTCGTTCGTCATGGCACTCGTGGGTCTGCGCCTCCTCTTTGCGTCCGCCGCCCTCGTGCGGATGCCCCCCGATCGACCTGACACCCGTCGTCGCGGCGCGACGCCGGCGCTTCTCTGCGCCGGGATCTGCTTTACCGCCGCCACGATAGTTGCGGCTCTCGCCGCCATCGGAACGCTTCGCGACGATTCGTTCTGGCGACAGCTCTTCATTCTGACCGACACCGCTGGATTCTTGGCGCTCTGCGTCTCATCCGCGCTCCCCGGCGAGAGTGCCGGCCGGCAGGCCCGATCCTCCGGAAATGACACGACGGAATGCATCACACAGCCGCAGGAGTCGGCGCCGATCTGCGCCCGTGACAACGCCGTGCTGCGTCGCATCGGGGAGATAGCGCGAAAGATAGCGGATGATCTCCCGAGCGATGTTGTGTACGGCGAGATCGCGGAGGCCATCCGGCTGGACGCGCACGTGGACTATGTCCTCCTGAGAATCGCCGGATCCGGAGATGAGTACTACAAGGCTGTTGCATGCGCCGGTGTGGAGAATCGCCGCGACACGCTGCGTTCCGCCAGATCAATGTCGCGGGAGGCTGTCCGCTCATTCTGCCGGGAGGATCGATCGTACCGGGGCGGATTCCTGCTCCGGTGGGACGATCTCGAATGGGAACGCGATTCCTTCACCGGTTCATCGACCGCCTGGGAAGGAAAGAACCTATTCGCGTCGACGGTTTCGGCGGGCGAGAGTGTCAAGGCACTCTTCGTGATCGGTTTCTTCGAGGCGGCGCCCGCGGAGAATCTTCACGAACTGGTCGATCTCTATACCAACGTGATCCGCCAGGTTATTCAGTGTGAGGGCTATCGTGAGGCGGTCCTTGAAAAGGAGCGCTTGCTCGCCGCCTGCCGCGAGGATATCGAGGGTATCAATCAGCTCAAATCGAATTTCATATCGATCGTCTCGCACGAGCTGCGCACGCCGCTCACCTCGGTGAAGGCATATACCGAAACTCTTATGGATAACATCGTCAGCGTCGAACGGAGTACGATCAAGGATTTTCTCCGCGTCATGGATGAAGAGAGCGAGCGGTTGATCAAACTCGTCGATAACATCCTGAACTATTCCTGCATGGAGACGGGGCTGCTCAAGGTAGAGAAAACCTCGTGCAATATCAACGATATGATCGGCGGGGCTCTTGAGTTGCTCCAGTCCACGTTCCTCGAGAACAGGATCGACTGCGATCTGTGGGTCCCCAAGCATTCCGTCATAATCGACGCCGACCAGGAACTGATCCAGCAACTGATCCAGAACCTGTTCGGCAACGCGATCAAGTTCACGCCGCCGGGCGGTAAGATCGCCGTCACGCTCGAGGAGGAAGCGGCCGCGGTGAGGATCACGGTGCAGGATACCGGCAAGGGAATCCCCGAGGATCAGCTCGAGAAGATATTCGAGCGGTTCCATCAGGTGGATGCCAGCGATACGCGGGAGTTCGGCGGATCCGGCCTGGGGCTGGCGATCTGCAAGAACATCGTCGACTGGCACGACGGGCAGATATGGGTGGAGAATGTGAAGGAAGCCGGCGCCAAGTTCGTCGTGCTGCTCCCGATGAACAATATCGTGGTCCGCCGGGCCCCATCGGCGGAGTATATCAGTTCGGTACGGTTCGAGCGGGAACGGTACCTTACGCTTCTCATCGAGATGCTCTCCGAGATTCTCCAGGCGCGCAAAGCGTCGATCATGCTGTTCGATGATTCGCAGGAGGTGCTCCGGATCATCGCGGCGAAGGGGCTCGATCCCGAGTTCGTCGAGAACACGCAGCTCGAGATCGGAGAGCGCATCGCGGGCAGGGTGATGCAGACCGGCCAGTCGCTGCACGTCCTCGATATCGAGAAGGATATCGAGTGGGGGCACGCAAACAATTCCATGTTCTACGGGACGCATTCGTTTATATGCGTTCCCCTGAAAGCGGACGAAAAGGTCATCGGCGTGCTCAATGTGAGCGATCGTGTCGAGGGGCAGGAGTTCACCAAAGCCGACCGTGAGCTTCTCGAGGCGCTGGGGAACGTCATTTCGGGAATGCTGAAAAAACTCGACGCGTTCGAGAAGGTGTCGTCGAACTTCGAGGACCTCAAGGAGGCGATGAGAAGAATCCTCGAGATCAGGGAGACATGGGGAAGCAGGAACCTCACGAGCCTGACGCTGCTCGCGCTCGACGTGGGGAGGCGCCTCGATCTCGACGAGAAATCGCTGACGGCGCTGCGTCTCGGCATGAACCTATATGACCTGGGAATGATGAAGGTCCCGAGGAGCATCAGGGGTAAGAAGGAGGAACTGTCGGAGAAGGAATGGCAAACGCTCCGTGGACATCCCGATGTGGGATTTACGCTTGTTTCGCCGATGGGGCTCGAGAAGCGAATCATGAAGATAGTCCGGAGCCACCACGAGAACTTCGACGGGAGCGGCTACCCGGATGGTCTCGCCGGTGACGAGATACCGGTGGAGTCCAGAATCGTAAACGTCGTCGATACGTTTCGCGCGCTGATAACGCTTGGACCGTACCGGCGTTGTTTCTCACTCGATGAGGCGCGCGACGAAATCATCAAGGATTCCGGCACGAAGTTTGATACAAAAGTTGTCAGCGCCTTCGTGAAAGCGCTCGGCGATCTCGGCGCGGTTGAAGACCACTGCGAGCTTATTCTCACCACGATCGAGAGAAAATTCGAGGAGAACGCGAGCAACGCACAGAAAGAACGATACAAGACGGAACCGACACAGCACGAGGAGCATGTGAAGGAGGCAACCCCATGAAGAAGGGGAAGATACTTGTTGTTGACGACGAGATTAACATCACGCAGATACTCGAGTTCAGTATCGGTTCGGAGGGGTATGAGGTGATCACCGCGCAGAACGGTGAGGATGCCATTGACACGGCGAAAAGGGAACAGCCAGATCTCATCGTGCTTGATATCATGATGCCCAAGATCGATGGGTACGAGGCCTGCCGGATTCTCAAGGCGAATCCATTGACCAAGCACATACCGGTGGTACTGCTCACGGCGAAGGGGCGGGATATCGATAAACGGCTCGGTTACGAGGTCGGGGCGACCGATTACATCGTCAAGCCGTTCAGCCCGAGCAAACTCGTCGACCGCATACATCAGCTTCTCGCGCTCAGCAAAAAGTAGTCTTTTTGATTGCCACGGGCGGCGGCGGTTAGTATAATCCTCCTACAATGGGAACTCAAAGACGGTTAACGAGTTATGCGGATGTTGCGCTTCCGGTTCCCGTCGACAAATTGTTCACGTACACGATTCCTGAAGCCCTCGCCGGGGGTGTGGCGCCCGGCTGCCGGGTGCTTGTGCCATTCGGCAGGAGGAAGATGACGGGGTACGTCGTCTCGCTTCGCAAGCGACGTCCCGGGCGGGTAAAGCTGAAGGATCTCGCGGATCTCATCGACGAGGAACCGCTGCTAACCGCCGAGTTACTCGATCTGGCTCGGTGGATAGCATCGTACTACGTACACTCGATCGGCGAGGTGCTGAGAACGATGCTGCCCGCGGGTTTCAAAGGACGGGGGCGGTTTCCCGCCGGGGACGAGACGGCAGGGAAGTTTCCCCCCGAGATCGAGCGCCCGACACTCGATGTGGAGCAGGAGACTGCATTCAGGGCGGTGACGGATGCATTGAGCGGGGATGGGACGGCCCGTTTCCTGCTGCACGGCATCACGGGGAGCGGCAAGACCGAGGTCTACCTCCGCTGCATCGATGCGGCCCTGGCCTCCGGGAGGAGTGCACTCGTCCTCATACCGGAGATTGCTCTCATACCACAGACGACCGCCCGCTTCAGGAAACGGTTCGGCCCAGACGTGGCGGTGCTGCACAGTAGGCTTACCGGCGCCCAGCGTCGATCGATATGGGAAGGCGCCTCATCCGGAGCGATACGCGTCGTGATTGGAGCCCGCTCGGCGGTTTTCGTCCCCCTGCGGGATCTGGGGATCATCGTCGTCGACGAGGAACAGGACACATCGTACAAACAGGAAGAAAAACCTCATTACCACGCCGTGACCGTTGCCGAGGCGCGTGCCGAGCGTGAGGGGGTGGTGCTCCTTCTCGGTTCGGCAACGCCGTCGCTGGAGACGTACGAGCGTGCGCGGCGCGGTGAGTTTCCCCGCCTCGAGCTCGGCTCGCGGCCGTTCGGGGGCCGGATGCCGCCGGTGGAGATCATCGACATGCGGGAGCGCGAAGGCATCTTCGCCGATGAGCTCCTCGACGGACTCGAGGTCTGCATCGGCAGGGGAGAGCAGGCCATTGTACTGATCAACCGTCGGGGGCACGCGAATTTCGTGCAGTGCACGAGTTGCGGGTGGATCGATCGCTGTCCGAACTGCTCGATATCCCTGACCTACCACAGCCGGGGGCACCGGCTCGTGTGCCACTACTGCGGATACGAGAAGCAGCCGCCCGAGGTGTGCCCGCAGTGTGGCGCCTACAAGCTCGTTCACCGCGGAACCGGCACGCAGCGGGTTGAAATGGAGCTTCAGAACCTCCTTCCCGGGGCGAGGGTGGCACGCATGGATTTCGATACCACGGCGGGCAAGCGGGGTCATCTCACGGTCCTGGAGGCTTTCTCGCAAGGCGATGCGAATATCCTCCTCGGGACGCAGATGGTCGCCAAGGGGCATCATTACCCGAATGTCACGCTCGTGGGCGTCATACTCGCGGACAGCGGCCTCAATTTCCCCGATTTTCGCGCGGCGGAGCGGACGTTCCAGATCCTGTATCAGGCGGCGGGAAGGACGGGGCGGGGGGGAAAGGGCGGCCGGGTCGTCGTGCAGACGTACGCGCCGGGGCATTACCTGTACCGGCACCTCCTCGCGTATGACTTCAATTCCTTCGCCGATCAGGAGTTGGCGCAGAGATACGAACTCGGATACCCCCCGGCGCGAAGGCTGATCCTGTTCACTGTCACCTCGGGTGAGGCGGCAAGCGCGGTCGAGGGAGGGGATAAGGTGCATCGAGCGCTGGAAGAACGGTTCGCGGGCGGAACGCTCGATATCCTGGGGCCGGTACCGGCGCTCGTGGAGCGGGTGCGTGGGCGCTACCGCGTGCAGGTCCTCGTGCGGGGAACGATAAGCACGAGCCGTAAAAAGGATGTTATTCACTTAGCCCGGGAAGCGGTGTCGGGACTTGCCCGCACCGATATCCAGTGGGACGTCGATCCCCTAACGCTGGTCTGATGCCGCAACGGCGATTCGGGCACCGACACGTTGTGTTCGCACGATGGGGGCGCACGGCGGTGAAAGTGATAATGCTTGACACGGGAAATTCTTCTTGCTAATTTTGCTAAAGCTGAGAGATTTAACCACGGATCGAACATTTCCATAGTGTCCGCAGCCATCAGGGAGAAATTCCCGGGTTCACCGAGAGTGCGCAGAATGTAACAGGGCTACGGGCCATTGTTTATGTGAATCGACCGTGTAACGCGAGAAGGAGGTATCTTTCCCATGCGGAAAATACAGCCGGTTCTTTTTATGCTTGTGATCGCGCTTCTGGTCTTCTACTCGTGCAAGAGCGTGGAGACGACCAGCGCCATGCTTCACAATCAGCATAAAAACTACGAAAAGGCCATCGAGATGGCCATCCTAGCGCTGGAGAAAAATCCCAACGACGCCGAGGCGCACTTCCAGCTCGGCATTTCGTACAGCTACACGGAGAAGATGGGGGAGGCCTACGATGAGTTCATGTCGGCGGCGGGTCTCGATCCGAACAAGCAGGGGGACGCCGAAAATAACATCAAGCACAACTGGGCGAAGCATTTCAACAACGGCGTCAGCGAGTTCCAGTCGGAGAATTTCGAGGGCGCCTCGAAGGAGTTCGATCTCGCCACGGAGGCCGATCCCCGGCAGATCAAGGGTTGGCTGAACCTCGCCAAGGTATACAATACC
>CBFCXB010000014.1:0-14672 GCA_965601905.1 uncultured bacterium
CTCGAGAAAATTCTTGTCCCCCCGCCTCTTCGCGACGGCCGCCGCCACGGGGATCGTGATATCGGCGTACGAGAGCACCTCCCGTCCCCCCGTCTCGATGCCGATCGCGATCTCTGTCCCGTTGCCGAACACGCATTCATGAGAGGCCACGAGCGCTCCCGTATCGAAGACGACGCAGCATCGCCCAAGAATGTAGTTCGCAAGAATGGCGACCCGGGACAGGAGACATCCGCTTCCGATCTCGGAGTTCACGATCGTGCTGTCGTAAATACCGCCCGGCAGGGACACGGCCGGCTCCACCCGAATCTCTTCGCCGTCGAGCACGCCCAGCACGCAATCACCGGCAAAGGTGCTGCCGGCTATATAGGCCGGCGTAAATCCACCGGCCGCCAGCACCCTCCCCCAGTCGGGGGAACGGTTACCGCGGGACTCGAGCACATCTATCTCCTCCCGCCTCAGGGGGCGAACGCGGTCACCGAACAGGCGGCTTTTCCCCCGCTCCCGTTTGAAGGCCCGCATGGAGGCCACGAAGTCCGATGTTTCGAGCAGCCCGCCGATCAATGATTCCAATAGTGCATTCATGCCGTTATCACCCTTCTTCCACTCGACCGATACGGCCCGTGCGGCGTGCTGTCGTCAGCGGCCTATCCGTTTCTGGACGACATGCTTGTTGTCGCGGATCCAGTTGTAGTACTCCTTCCGCTCGAGCTTGGACGCCGCATCCTCGTCGAGCACCACGATCGCGTAGCTGTGAAGCTGAAGCGCCGAGGCCGTGATCTGACTCGTCACGGGGCCTTCGATGAACTCCTTGCATACATCCGCCTTGCCCTCACCGTTCGCTATCAGGAGGATCTTATTGGCCTCCATGATCGTCCCGACGCCCATCGTGATCGCGAAACGCGGTACGTCCTCCACCCTATCGAAGAAGCGGGCATTGTCCTTTATCGTCTGCTCGTACAGTCCCTTCACCCTTGTACGGCTCGCGAAGGAAGAGCCCGGCTCGTTGAAACCGATATGCCCGTCGCCTCCGATCCCCAGCACCTGAAGATCGATGCCGCCCGCTTTCCGTATCTGTTCCTCGTACCATTCGCTGAACTCCTCGGGGTCATCCGTGTTTCCCTGTGGAACGAACACCTCGTGGGCGCTTATATTTATATGTTTGAAAAGGTTCTCCCACATGAAGTAGTTGTAGCTGTTCTTGTGCAGGGGCGCCAGACCGAGATACTCGTCGAGATTGAATGTCGTTACCTTCGAGAAATCCAGTCCCTCGCTCTTGTGCAGCTTCGCCAGCTCCCGGTATGTCCCGATCGGGGTATCCCCCGTCGCGAGACCGAGCACCAGGTCGTGATTGCTCTTGATCTCTCTCGCGATGATCGCGGCCGAGGTCTTGCTCATCTCGTCGTAATCCGGTGTAATGATTATCTCCATGACACCACTCCTCTCCTGCTCGTTGTTTTCGACAAATCAACTTCACAGACCCGCAATGAGAACGATTATAGAGACTGCCCCGAATCGATGCAATAGATAGCCCTGCGCCACGCATGGGCCGCGCCGGCACCAATCCCCCATGGGCAGCCATGGTACCGGAAGGATCGGAATAAACTCCAATAATAAATCTCCTCTATTCGGCTTGATTTTTACGCCACGATACATTAAGGTTGTGCCCCCATGGGATATGGGGAGGAATGCACAATGGAATTATTGATCCATTCCGTATAAACCGTGAGAAGGAGGGCTGATGAACACACGCAGGACCTTTACGATTCTCGCCTGTGCGGTGATGGCGCTCGCGGCCGCCGTCCCGGCGGCCGCGCAGAACATCGACGCCAAGGAGTACCTGCTCGATAACGGCATGCAGATCCTAATGGTCGAACGGCATGAGGCCCCGACAATCATGGCCGCTATCATCGCCCGGGTCGGTTCGGCCAACGAGACGACCGGCATCACCGGCATCTCGCATCTCTTCGAGCACATGATGTTCAAGGGAACCGAAACGATCGGCACCAAGGACATCGAGCGAGACCGCGAGATCATGGCCGAGCTCGATTCGCTGCGGGCGTTGATACGGGACGAGCAGCGGATCATGCGCGAGAGGTTGCGCCGCGGGGAGATCGAGGACATGATGGACCCCGGCGCCAAGACCCCGCGCTACCGGGAGCTCGAAGCCGTTTTCGACGATCTGATCCTCGAGCAGCGCCAACTGATCATCAAGGACCAGCTCGATGAGCTCTACTCGAAACACGGCGGATTTTTCCTCAATGCCATGACTTCGGAGGATATGACCGTCTACTTCGTGCGACTGCCGATGAACAAGATCGAGCTCTTCATGTGGCTGGAATCCGACCGCTTCAGGAATCCCGTATTCCGGGAATTCTACTCCGAGCGCGACGTCGTGCGGGAGGAACGCCGCCTCGGCGTCGAATCGACTCCGACGGGACCCATCGAGGAGGATTTCCAGGCCATGTTCTGGAAATCAAGCTCGTATCACTGGGATGTCATCGGCTGGCCCTCCGACGTGGAAAATATCACCCGCGAGCAGGCGAACATGTATTACGACGCCTACTACGCCCCGAACAACCTGACCATGCTCCTGGTAGGGGACCTGAAACCGGACAGGATGATCAAGTTGGTCAAGAAATACTTCGAACGCATTCCCCGCGGTGAAAAGGACCCGCCGGCCGTGGTGACCCTCGAGGAGAAACAGTACGGTGAGAAACGGCTGATCGCCGAGGCGGAGACCAGCCCGAGGGCAGAGATCTGGTACCACACCGTCGCCTGGAAACACTCCGACAGCTATCCGCTGGAAATTCTCGCCGGGATCATGAGCGGCAAAACCGGGCGGTTGTTCAAAAAACTCGTCGAGGAAAAGGGAATCGCCAAGAGTTCCGCCGGCGGCCGCCGGCGCATGTTCGGCGGCGATGCCCTGGCGGTCCGCGCCGCCCAGGATTCCAGGAAGTACGCCGGCGCCTTCCAGGTCTCCGCCGAGGGGATATCGGGCGTCCGGTCGGAGCAACTGGAAGAAGCGATGTACGAGGTTATAGAGGATCTGAAAGACACGCCGGTGTCCGAAGAGGAATTGCAGAAGGTCAAGAATCAGCTGCGCGTGCAGACGATCCGGTTCATGGACATCATGTCGGGAATCGGCATCCTGTTCTATCTCGGCCAGAATGCCGCGATGGGTGACTGGACCGAGGCCAACAACAACCCGAAGATGTGCGATCTGGTGACCGCCGAGGACGTCCAGCGCGTGGCAAAAAAATATTTCGCGGGCGACCAGAGGAACACCCTGATCATAAACACGAAAGCCGGCCCCGAGGGCGATGAGGCAGGCGGCGAAGATCCGAGATTTACCCAGGCGGTGCAGATGATCAAGTCGATGACGGACGCCGCCCGGCTGGAGCAGATGATCGGAATGTTCTCAATGCGGCTGGAACAGGTCGAGGATCCCGAAGAGAAGGCCGCGATGGAAAAGTTACTGAAAATCGCCAACGAACACCTCAAGGAACTCAAAGCCGCTGGGGAGTAGTAAGGCGTCAGTCAAAGGAGATACCACCATGAGAATGTTTTTCATGAGAAAATCCGGCCGGTCGGCGGCGATGGCGGCGATCCTCGTCTTTACCGCGGTACTGGTTTTCGTCACCGCGGCGGTTGCGGAAAAGATCGTCGAGCATCCCGATAAATTGAAATTCAAGGAATTGAAATACAAACCACCCGAGCCGGACGATTACCGGCACACGTTGAAATGCGGCGCCCACGCATACATGGCGGAGAATCCGGAAATGCCCACGTTTGAAGTAACCGTTCTGGTACGCACGGAATCGATGTACGAACCGGCTGAAAAGTCCGGGCTGACGGACATGACCGGCTACCTGATGCGCAACGGCGGTGTCCAGGGGATGACGGCGAAGGAGCTCGACGAGCGCCTCGCCTATCTCGCCGGTGAAATATCGGTCAATATCGGCACCACGCGGGGCTCGGCACACCTGTTCTGTCTGTCGAAGGACATCGACGAGGGCCTGGAGCTGCTTAAAAAGGTTCTTCGGAAGCCGGAGTTCGACCAGGAAGCCATCGAACGCTATCGTACCGATGTCCTATCCGAGATGGAACAGCGTAACGCATCGACCCGCTCCATCGAATCCCGTGAGTGGCGGTTCTTGATGTACGGCGACCACCCATGCACCATTTCTGGCCGCCGCACGGAGCAATCCGTCAAATCAATCAAACGGGATGATATGATCGCTTTTCATAAAAAATACTTCTTCCCGAAGAACTTCACGTTTGCCGTCGCAGGGGATTTCAAGACCGATGAAATTCTCGAAAAGCTGAACGCCATGCTCGACGGATGGCCCGATCAGCACTTGGAGTTCCCGGCCATTCCCGGCCAACTGCCCGATCCGAAGCCCGGCGTGTACATGATCAAGAAGGAGGATGTCAACCAGTCGCGCATCCGCGTGGGACACATAGGCGTCAAACGGGACATACCCGACGAGTGCGCCCTGATGGTGATGAACGACATTCTCGGCGGCGGCGGTTTCACATCTAGGATCGTGCGCCGGGTGCGCTCCGACGAGGGACTCGCATACAACACCGGCAGCGCCTTCGATCGTCCCGTGGAGTACCCCGGCACGTTCCGTGCGTGGTTCCAGACCAAGCATGCAACCGCGGCGTTCGGCACGCGGATCATCCTCGACGAGATCAAGCGCATGCGGACCGAAAAGTGCGATGAGGAGATCGTCGAGAATGCCAAGGCCAGCTTCATCAGCAACGTGGTCAATCCGTTCAGCAGCAAAAACGCCATCGTCAACACATTCGCGAACGACGAGTACACGGGGAGATCGGACGATTACTGGCGGAATTATACAAAGAAAATGGAAGCCGTAACGCCGGACGACGTTCTCGCCGTCGCGCAGAAATACCTGCACCCGGAAAAACTCGTATTCCTGGTTGTCGGCGACCCGGAGGCCGTACAGAAGGGATCGGACAAGCACGAGGAGCGGTTCTCAGATTTCGGCAAAATCACTATCCTGCCTCTCCGCGACCCGATGACGCTGGAGATCGAATAGAAAGACGGCCCGGCCACACAGCGCAAAACGGAAAGCCGCCCGCGACCTAGTGGTCTCTCCGTTTCCGGATCACACCGTCACCCGGCGGCTTGAAGGCGCCCGGCCTTCGCACCCGGATCAACCGGACTTCGTCGTTTGAGGGGCCGATTCAGCGTCGTCGTTCTACACGGCTAATTCGAGTGGAACGGGTTCAATCAACCATTGTATTGATGGCCGCCGTTCGCGTGAGTGCCACTTATCAGAACAGTTGCATCGGAAAGAAACGTGTTCTAAAATGTCCCAGGCACACCGGAGCCGGATGTGCCGTACGCTAATCGACCGGCGTTTCATCGTTCCGAGAGGATGATATGCAATCGCAGCCGAAAAACCACGCTCATCACCCCATGATCGAGAGAGCGGGACCGAAGAGACCGGAAGGCGACAAGTCGTCCACCCGCAGACCGATCCGTTCCCGGCCATGGAGGATCAGCGGATTCATGGTGCTCTCGATCCTTGTCCTGAGCGCGTGTACGGCCCGTGGGGGCGAAGAACCGCGTTTTCCCGGTGTCTGCTGGGCCACGTATGCCACGCCGGAAGAGGCGGGGTGGTCTTCGGACGGTCTTTCGGTGGCAAAGGCTCATTACGACAAAATCGGCTCCGTCGCGTTTTTCGTCGTATTCGACGGTGCCGTCCTAATTGCCTGGGGCGACATCGAACGGCGATTCATGTGCCATTCTGTCCGTAAGAGCTTTCTCAGCGCCCTGTATGGTATACACGTCGAGGAGGAAACGATCGCGCTTGAGAAAACACTCGAAGAGCTGAACATCGACGATGTGCCGCCGCTGACAAAAGAAGAAAAAGAAGCACGCATCAGCCACCTTCTCAAGTCACGGTCGGGCGTTTATCACGCCGCCGCCTATGAAACGCCGACAATGAAAGAACGGAGGCCGGCGCGTGGCAGCACAAGGCCTGGTGAATTCTGGTATTACAACAACTGGGATTTCAATGCGCTCTGCACAATCTTCGAGCAGGAAACCAACACCCGGATATTCGAGGAGTTCAAAAAACGCATAGCCGATCCTCTCCAGATGGAGGACTTCCGCCTCATGGATACATACTACCACCTGGAAGAGCAACACTCCATACATCCGGCCTACCCGTTTCGAATGTCCGCTCGTGACATGGCCCGCTTCGGACTGTTATTCCTTCGAAATGGGACCTGGAAGAAGATTAAAATCGTCCCCGAGGAGTGGGTGAAGGCGAGCCGACGCGCCTACTCGAAGGTGCCATACTGGGAGGGGTACGGCTATCTGTGGTGGATAAACACTGATCGGACCGACAGGAAGTTCGGGATGTACGCCGCGCTGGGTTACGGCGGGCACATGATCGCTGTATTACCTGGGGAAAACATGGTTTTCGTACACCGGTCAAATACTTACCTGAATGAAACCGTCGATAAAACCGAGTTTCTCCGGCTCATCGACGCCGTCCTGGATGCAAAGATTTCACTATCCCGTCAGGACCCGAACATTATTCCTCTCGAGGCTCATCCGAGAATGATCACGGCCGGGTTGGAATTTCCCATCAATCTCGGGAACTACGAGGGATCATTCCAATTCGATAGCGAGGAGCTCTATGACAGCACAATTCCGTATATAATCGGCGATATGATCGGGCCGAGCGTGAGAATTGATGCCGGCGAGGGCCGCCTGTTGATGATCGACAATCTCGGTCAGAAGTACTTCCTCACCCCTCGTTCGCAAACGGAGTTTTTGATAGAGGACATGGAAATCCCGGTCATCTTCGAAATGAATGACGATGCACGTCCCGTGATAATCACCCTGGACGGAAGCCCGGCTTGGAAAATCTCGGGTGGACGGACCGCTGCACCCGGCGAGTAGTATCATGCGTTAAAGGATAGTGTACGGCCATTGCTTCTTCCGGGAGGTCGCCCGGTGTCTCAACCGGTTGCCTTGAACGATCCGACAACCGTCGCTGTTACACTCGTCGTGGGAATCGGCCTGATATTTTTTCTCGCCGGGCAACGACGGCTGACCGGTTTATTCCGCTTCATTCCACCGATAACCTGGGCTTATTTCCTGCCAATGATATGCACCACCGCGGGAATTCTTCCTGGTTCGTCTCCCGCTTACACATGGATAACTCATAATCTCCTTCCGGCGAGCCTGGTGCTTCTCATCATGACTACCAACATTCCCGCTATCCTGAAGCTGGGATTGAAGTCGATAACGATGATGCTGGCCGGCAGCATCGGAGTAATCATCGGCGGGCCGATAACGCTCCTGATATTTCAGCGATGGCTTCCCGAAGATGCATGGAAAGGCATCGGCGCCCTGGCCGGAAGCTGGATAGGCGGCAGTGTGAATATGATGGCCGTTGCCGAGGGTATCGGCACACCGCCCGGACTCCTGGCTCCCCTCATCGTAGTCGATACCGTGGTCGGTTATGCGTGGTTCGGACTCTTGATCTACCTGTCGACCTTTCAGGATGCCATCGACCGGCGTTTCGCCTTCGATCGATCCGTCATAAACGAGATCAACATCCGGCTGGACAAAATCCACACGGAGCGCAGCCGGCCGATAACAATACGCGATCTCGCCTATTTTCTGGCCGTAGCGTTTGGAATCAGCCGTCTGTGCCTGTGGGCGGGCGGACGTCTTCCCGAGCTCGGCCAGGTGGTAGGTCCCTTTACCTGGACGATAATCCTCGTGACCGGCCTCGGCATGCTGCTTTCATTCACTCCTCTCAGGAGGCTCGAGAACGCCGGGGCATCACGACTTGGATATATGGGAATCTATGTCGTTCTGGCCTCCATAGGCGCGCGCGCCGACATGAGAGCCGTGCTCAAGACACCGGTCTTCTTCGCCGCCGGCGTCGTCTGGATACTCATCCATGCTTTATTCCTCGCAGCCGCGGCCCGGCTCCTCAGAGCACCGGCTTTCTTTTTCGCCATCGGCTCCATGGCCAACATCGGCGGTACGTCGACCGGTCCCATAACGGCTTCGGTCTACCAGTCGGCTCTGGCGCCGGTCGGTCTTCTCCTAGCCGTATTCGGCATGCTGATCGGTACCTACGCCGCCCTGCTCTGTGCCCAGCTCTGCGCCCTCGTGGCCGGGTAGCTTTTCATGTCCGGCCAACGGGATAACGCCACGGCCTCAAATACAAGACCGCCCATCAAGGACACCGTCGCGAGCGCCCATAAGGAGCGCCCGTCATAACCGGCAAACAACCGGCACCCAACCGGCACCCAACTTTGTTTGAAATCCCGATGGATTTCGGTTAAGCTTTCCCTATATGTTGTCGTTGTACCATTCATGCCGTTAATCCGATGTACGATCCTCTCGCATTGGCCGTTGAGACAGAAAGGCTCGTGGCGCACGGTGATGAGCGCAAGTACTACCGGTTCCGTGCCGCACGGTTCTACGGAGGGATCGCCACCGCCGACTGCGTGGGCTGCTGTCTGAAATGCGTCTTCTGCTGGGCGTGGAACAAGGTGACCGATCCCACCGGCTCCGGCACATTCCATGAACCCGACGAGGTAGCACGCAGGATCACCGCCATCTGTAAAAAGCATGAGTTTCACCGTGCCCGTCTGAGTGGAAACGAGCCGACCCTCTCCCGCACGCACCTACTGTCTCTGCTGCACCACCTGCCGCAGGAGATCTCGTTCATTCTCGAAACGAACGGTATACTTTTGGGACACGACAGGAGTTACGCTCGGGAACTCGCCCCCTTTCCACATCTTCATGTGCGGGTGAGCATAAAGGGATGCAACGAAAGCGAGTTCTCGCGGCTCACCGGCGCCGACCCGGCGGCGTTCGGTCTCCAGCTCAAGGCACTGGAACATCTCGTGGACGCAGGCGTCAGATGTCATCCCGCCGTCATGGTGAGCTTCTCAGATCCCCACTCGATGGATTCACTCAGAGAGCGTCTCCGCGTAATCAATTCCGGCTTCACCGATTTCGAGTTGGAAGAAATATTCTTGAATCCCGCCATCGAGAGGCGGCTCGGCAAGCGGGGCCTGCTGCCGACGTGAAACCCGAACGAGGAAGGAGTGATCGATGCGCACTCTCGTACTTTTTATGATCGTCGCCGCCGTAATTGCACTGCCGGTCTTCTTATTGGCCGAAAATACAAACCAGGTGATGATCGACTTCAACCGGCGTGTCACGACGCGGGACGGCGTGGAGCTGTCGGCGGACGTCTACCGCCCCGACACAGAGGAGCGGTTTCCCGTAATTCTCTCGCGTACACCGTACAACAAGAACGGCGAACGCCCTTTGAAATTCGGCAAGTACTTCGCCTCCAACGGGTACGTCTATGTGGAAATGGACGTGCGGGGGCGGGGCGATTCAGATGGAATCTTCGTGCCGTACCGAAATGACGGCATCGACGGTTACGATGCCGTCGAATGGTGTGCGGCGCAACCATGGTCGAACGGCAGGGTGGGCACGATCGGCGGTTCTTACCTCGGACGCATTCAATACCTCACGGCGATCCAGCAGCCGCCGCATCTCACGACGATGATCGTAATGGTGACGCCATCCGATCCGTTCGTCGAATTTCCAACCGGCCTGCCACTCCCGATGGGAATAAGCTGGTACCACTTCACGGCGGGCCGTATGAATCAGAACATGAACGCCGTCGATTGGTCGGCGATCCAACTCCACCTGCCGATCTACACCATGGACGAGGCCGCGGGCAGGCCGAACCCGTACTGGAAGGAAATGATCGATCACGCAGGGCTGGACGAGTGGTGGGTACCCCTCCGCTACCAGGACAAGTACGACCGCGTGCTCGTCCCCGTCCTCCACGTTTCCGGCTGGTACGACGACGAGCAGATCGGCACACCGCTGAATTTCATCGGAATGACGACGCAGGGCAAGACGGGTGAAATCCGCAGCAACCAGAAGCTGCTGATGGGACCGTGGCCGCACGGCATCTTGCGGGCGGAACGGAAATTGGGCGAGGTCGATTTCGGTCCCACGGCGGTGATCGATCTGGAGGGATATTTCCTCCGCTGGTTCGACTACTGGCTGAAGGAGAACGACAACGGGATCATGACAGAGCCCCCGGTGCGGATATTCGTGATGGGGGAAAACAAATGGACCGATGAAGACGAGTGGCCGCTGGCACGAACGAAGTGGACGGAATACTACTCGCGAAGCGGGGGGCGTGCCAACAGCCTGTTCGGCGACGGCCGGCTTTCGACCGAGAGACCCGCCGAGGAGCCGCCCGACGGGTACACCTACGATCCGGCCGATCCCGTTCCCTTCATAACCGATCCGGAGTTCAAACAGATAGGAGGTCCCGACGACTACCGGTCCGTCGAGCGACGCGATGACGTCCTTGTGTACACGAGCCCGACTCTGGAGGAGGACGTCACCGTCTGCGGCCCCATACGCGTTAAGCTGTATGCCGCCTCCTCGGCGACCGATACGGACTTCATGGCGAAACTGCTCGACGTCTGGCCAGACGGTTTCGCACAGCGTCTCGCAGACGGCATGGTGCGGGCGCGTTTTCGAGAGGGAATGGATCGTGCTTCCCTGATCGAAAAGGGAAAAATCCACCTGTACGACATCGACCTCTGGAACACGTGCCAGACTTTCCAGAAGGGGCACAAGATACGACTCGAGATCTCTTCGAGCGCCTTCCCGAAGTACGACCGCAATCCGAACACGGGCGAGGAACTCGGCAAAACGACCCGTATGCGGATCGCCAGGCAGACGATTTACCACGACGGCGATCATCCATCGCACGTCATCCTGCCGGTTATACCGGAGAAGTGAATCTGCCGGAGCGAACTTGACATTGCACGGCGCGGGATGAGCCCGACACCCTCAACCGGGATCGCGTTTTTCCCGGGTCCCGTGTGCCTTCAACCCGCGTCCTCATGTGAAAGAACGGGCGGCCCGGTTGCGCGGCCTCCCGCTACCCACCCCCAAGCTCGAGCAGCGCCTCCGCATCACCGACCGCGTATCCATGAACATCGTTGTTGAAATAGGCGTACACGTCCAGCCCGCGTCCGAGCCAATCCTTTATCTTCGGTCGCCACCGCTCGAGTCCCGCTTTGCCGTAACGTGAGGCAAACATCTCTCTGGGGCCGTGAAAACGCATATAGACAAAGCCCGCCGTGACGGGTTCGTCGTCCGGGTACGGATAGCGGCTCGAGTGGGCGAAAACAACCGCCGTACCGTATCGTTTCATCGTATCAACGACCGCTTGCCTATAAGGCCGTTCGAACCATGTCGGATGGCGGAACTCAAAGGCGAGGCGTAACGGTGTGCTCATCGATATCTCGCTTCGCACCCGCTCCGACCGCTCCAGGAACCGCACGAGCCGTTCGATATCGACGCCGAAGCTCGGCGGAAGCTGAACCAGGACGGGTCCGAGCTTGGAACCGAGCGTCACCGCGTTTACGAGAAATTTTTCCAGTGCACTTTCGACGCCGGAGAGCTTCTTTACATGCGTGATAAACCTGCTGAGCTTGACGGCAAAGATGAAATCATCTGATGTCTCGCTCCTCCATTTTTCATACGTGGAAGGCCGCGGCAGATGATAGAAGGAATAGTTTACTTCGACGGTCCCGAACCGCCTGCTGTAGTACGACAGATACTCGCGATTTCGCAGGCCATCAGGATAAAATCCCTCCCAGTCGTATGACCAGCCGGATGTTCCGACGTATAAGACAGCCTGTTTGCCGCGTTTTCCCATAGGACTCGCGCTGAAGCTTCGCCCGGTTCAAAGACGCCAACCCATCAACGCATATCGACGACCATCTCCGGCGTCATCGTATACGTTAGGTTCATCGGTAAATACTATACGTCCCGAAACGGCACCCTGTCAAAAGGAAGCAGGGGCCGGCTATTTGCTTGGAAATCCGTTTGTATTCGTCTACAATTTCGACTGCGGCTCCATTATGCTCTGGAACGCCGGCATATTGTCGAAAGCGGCTTTCCGGTGATCTCTCGAATAAAGCGGGTGTCCTCAAACAGTAATTTTTTTATTTTTCCTTGTCACGTTTTCGGCGTGTGAACCGAGTATATAGTTCATTACATGCGCTCAGCCCTTATTCCACTGGATAATAGGAGGTAGGTACTGAGTTGAGCGCTCCCTTCGCCGGGCACTCATTGATTGAGGGGGAGCATCATCTGCTCCCCCTCTCTTGGGGATGTAACACTGCCACGTAAAGTACCGAGCGCTGCTTCCCGTTACTTCAGCAGTACCATCTTCCTCATCTCGACGTAACTACCTGCTTGCAGCCTATAGAAGTATATACCGCTCGAGAGCTCTGAACCCGCATCCCAACGGACAATCCTGTTACCGGCCGTCTGGTATTCATCGACCAGTGTGGCCACCCTCTGCCCGAGAACACCGTAGATCTCGAGTTTCACGTGACAATCCGCAGCCAGTTTATACGAGATCTCCGTAACCGGATTGAATGGATTCGGGTAGTTCTGTGCCAGGCTGAATGTCTTCGGAATATCCCGAAGCTCGATCACTGCCGGACCGCTCATCCTGGTTTCCCTGTTCAGGCTCACATCCTCGAACCAGTAGTAATACTCTCCACTACCGGTAACATCATAATCCTTGAACGAGTAAGCCGCTCCTTCAAGCTCATTGCCCCTGGCGGGTATAAACTCCTGGTTGAGCTTCGTCTTCGTAGCATATTCACTCGTGCTCCGGTAGATGTTGAACCCGGCATTGTTGAGCTCTGCTGCAGTCGTCCACTCGACTTCTACGTAACCTTCACGCTCGATGGCGGAGTACGAAGTCAAATGAACTGCAGTGGGAACGTAATGCTTGGAATACATCGTCGCCACGTGAAAATCAGCAAATTGCCCCAATGCACTCCAGGTGCTCACATAAATGTGCACCTTTTCTGCAATGTTGTTTTCGTAGCAGCCGAATGGTACTGTGGGTGGATCTGTGGACATATTTATCGGCTGATTTGTGCAGGCTGGAGCCGTCGGCGCAAGGTTCAAATCCGTGTTTCTCCTGACCCTGATTCTCAGGGTTCTGGTGGGCCGAATGTAGTACTTGTTGATCGCCAAGACGGCTATTGTCGAATACGTTCCGCCACCCCCCATGAGATACACGTGGTTCAAGTGATCCATGTTGTCGAGGAGCTCACTGGCCACCGTATAGCTCGTGGATGTCCCCGGATTGATGACGAAGTCCACCAAACCGTCCAGACCTTCCTCCCCATTCGAGTGATTACCGACCCCAAGATTAAAGATTACGAGAACGAATTTGTCGGGTATGGTCGATGGTCTGAGTCCACTGAATGTGAAGTCTATATGCGTGCTTCCATACCGAGCCCAATACCCATGCCAGGCCGCAAAATTGAAATCCTCGCCAGTGCCTCCTACCGTGACACGGGGATTATCCCTAATTATCTCGTCGTCGGTCATTTCCCATATGGTGATTTGATCGTTGCTCGCCACTGTTCCCGTTGAATCCGTGGTGCTTACGTAAATGTGCACCGTATGCGCATCGTCTTCTTCATAGCAGCCGGGCGGTATTGTTGGCGGCTGCGTCGCCATGTTTATCGGCTGATTCGTGCATACGGGAGCAACTGGCGCACTGTTTGTATCCGTGCTTCTCACGACCCTGATTACAAGGGTTCCACCGAGAATATAGTTCTTGTTAACCAGAATGCTCGCATGTGTGGCGTACGTTCCACCACCACCCATGAGATACACGTGGTTTAGAGGATCATAGTTGTCGAACAGCACATTGGCCAGCGTATAGGTCGAACCAGGTCCTGCCCCAGGATTGATGACGATGTCCACCAAGCCGTCGAGACCCGCCTCCGCATCCGCGTGGTTGCCGACTGCAAGATCGAAGTTCACTAAAACATGTGTGGCGGTTATCGCACCCGTGTTGATCCCGGTGAACGTGAAGTCTATATGCGTGCTGCCATACCTCACCCACCACCCATGCCAACCTGCAAAACTGAAATCTTCGCCGGTACCTCCAACCACTATACCAGGGTTGTCAGCGATCTTTATACCCGCGAGCAAAGGCGTGTTCAACACCAGGCTCAAAACGGCCGCCAACAGCAGCGGCACCATCCAGACAATTCCTTTTTTCATTTTCTTCCCCTCCTCTTCTCTTTCACATATTGATATCAGCCCCATTTCGCCAGCAACGCCCCGCAAAACCGCTATCTTCTCTCTTTGTTCATTCACCTCCTTTTCGCTCGGAACACTGAATGGAGAACATCTCTCCATAAGCCGAGAGAATACTGAAATCCACCATTATCCCCTTTCGAACAACAAATAACAAAATAATTATTTATATACTGGTTGTTGTTCTAGATGGTGCCAATAATGCACATAGTAGCATGTAAAGCAAAATGTTGATTAAAATGTGCCTTTCCCCCAGTGGCAGATATTATATCCCGGAATGCATACAATGTCAAGATTAAATTTAATCTTATCTTTATTATTGTTTTAGCCATATTGTAATTTTTACATTTAACCTTAATCCGTCAAAAAAACTTTGTCCATAACCTGGCCGGGCGCCGGGACGGGGGCGCTCCGGCTCAAACAGTCCGAAGCGCACCGGCATGGAAACGGTGCGTTTTGATAGATCACGTACGGT